>DATHHZ010000533.1:0-2768 GCA_035316965.1 Burkholderiales bacterium
GCGTTGCTGAAGCTCGCTTCCACGCTGCATTCCACCAATGCCCCGACGCCGTCGCAGCGAGTCGGCGCGATAGCGCAGTTCGGTTCGTTCTTCACGCGCGAACTGTGGCGCAGCTACGTTCTCAAGCGCTGACGACAGCCGGCACAGCGTGTCTCAGCGCCGTGCGCGCTTTTTTTTCCGTCTCGGCCTCCCGGCCATTTGTTCAAGTACCGCGCACACCGCGCCGGTGTCTTCCTTGCCCAGACCCATCGCCATCGCGGCGTTGTAGATCGGCGCGCTCGCCGCGAAAAGCGGCGTCGGGCAGTCGATTTTGCGGGCGAAGTCGCCGATGATGGT
Source organism: Burkholderiales bacterium (assembly GCA_035316965.1). Taxonomy (GTDB): domain Bacteria; phylum Pseudomonadota; class Gammaproteobacteria; order Burkholderiales; family SG8-39; genus VBDM01. Next base: position 337 of record DATHHZ010000533.1, read on the forward strand.
CATGTCCTTCTGCCAGACCTCGTTCTTCATCGTGGCTTCCGAATAGTCGCCTTTCACCATCATCGGGCCGCGCACTTGCAGCATCCGCGAGCCGCCTGCGCCGTCCGAGACGACTTTGAGCACCAAAGCCGGGTCGAGGCCCGCTTTCATCCCGAGCACCATCGCCTCAGCCGCCGCGACATTGTGGATGGCGACGAGCAGATTCGCGACGAATTTCATCTTCGAGCCGGCGCCGAACGCGCCGACGTAATAATTCGCCCGGGTGAAGCCCTGCAGCACCGGCACGGTCTTCCGGTACGCCGCGCGATCGCCGCTTGCGTAGATGATCAGGTCCTTGACGCGCGCCTGGGCGCCGGTGCCGCTCAAGGGGCAGTCGAGCAGGATCACGCCGCGCTTTGCGAGCACGTCTCGCGCGGCCTCCTTCACCGGGATCGGCAGCGTGCTCGTCTCGATAACGATCGCGCCGTGGCCGGCGGATCGTGAAAGCTCGGCGGCGGTTTGGGAGAGGGCGTCGGCGGAGGGAAGCGAGGTCACGATGCACTCCGCGCGGCGCGCGACATCGCGCGGGCTTCGTGCCGCAACACCGCCTGCGCGGACATGCTCGGCGCGCCGGCGCGGCAAGACGTCGAAGCCGACCACGCGGAATCCCGCGCGCGCGAGATTCGCCGACATCGCTGAGCCCATGATACCGAGCCCGATCATGCCCACCGTTTGCGGCTTCATCGCATTCCTCTTTTTCTGTTGATCCGCCGACAAATACGCTACCATTCTCGCTCAAAAAAAGGAGGCGGAGTGGCGGGCCCGGCTTCGAATTTGCTGGTCGGGGTGGACATCGGCGGCACGTTCACCGACTGCGTGGTGCTCGATCGCTCGGGCCGCATCACCGCGACCAAGGCGCCCTCGACGCCGGGCAATTTCGCCGAGGGCATGATCGCGGCGATGCGCGTGGCGGCAGAACGCCTCGGGCTTTCGTTCGAACAGTTCTGCGGCGAAATTGCGGTGCTCACCCACGGCACCACGGTCGGAACGAACGCGCTCATCCAGAGAAAAGGCGCGCGCGTCGGCCTGATCACGACGCGGGGCCACGAAGACGCGATCCACATCATGCGCGGCTCGCGCGGCGTTTCCTCGCGCGACATCGCCAAGGTGGTCCACTTTCCCTCGAGCCAGAAGCCCGTGCCGATCGTGCCCAAGCGCCTGATCGAGGGCGTGTCGGAGCGCGTCGACTGCTTCGGCGAGGTGGTCGTCCCGCTCAACGAATCTCAGGCGGAAGACGCGATCCGGCGGCTGGTGGAGCAGGGCGTCGAGGCGATCGGCGTTTGTTTTCTCTGGTCGTTCAAGTATCCGCGGCACGAGCAGCGCGTGAAGGAGATGATCGGGAAGATCGCGGCGAATCTGTTCGTCTCCTGCTCGACCGATATCGCGCCCAAGTGGGGCGAGTACGAGCGCGTCACCGCGACCGCGCTGAACGCCTACATCGGGCCGGTGATGGCGAAGTACCTGGGCAACCTGGACGGGCAATTGAAGAAATCCGGCTACCGGCAGCCGCTGCAGATCACCCAGTGCGGCGGCGGCTCGATCTCGGTGGACCGGGCGATCGAGTCGCCGCTGCTGACGCTCGACTCGGGCCCCGTGTCCGGGGTCACCGGCTCGCTCTACCTCGGCAAGGTCATGGAGATTCCGAACATCATCACGACCGACATGGGCGGAACCTCGTTCGACGTCGGTATCATCTACGGCGGGCAGCCTGCCTACTCGTTCGTTTCCAATGTCGCGCAGTACGAATATTTCCTGCCCAAGGTCGACATCCAGGCGATCGGCTCGGGCGGCGGGTCGCTCGCTCGCGTCGATCCGGCCGCGAAGACGCTCGCGGTGGGACCGGAGTCGGCGGGCGCCGATCCTGGGCCGGTCTGCTACGGCAAGGGCGGCACGATCGCGACCGTCACCGACGCCGACGTCGTGCTCGGAACCATAAACCCGGACAACTTCCTCGGCGGGCGCATCCGGCTCGACAGGAAGAAGGCGGTGGATTCGGTACAGCGCATCGCCTCGGCGCTCGGCCTTTCGCTCATGCAGGCCGCGAGCGGCATCGCCAGGATCGCCGAGTTCAAGATGGCCGACATCATCCGCAAGACGACCGTGGAGAAAGGCTTCGATCCGCGCGACTTCGTGCTGTTCGCCTTCGGCGGCGCGGGCCCGGCGCATGCGGGCGTCTTCGCCCGCGAGCTCGGGGTGCAAAAAGTCATCGTCCCGCAGAAGGAGATCGCCTCCACTTGGTGCGCCTTCGGCGCCGCGTCCGCCGACATCTTGCACGTCTACGAGCAGGTCGACATCCAGGCGAGCCCGTTCGATGCGGGGCGGGTGAACGCTTCGCTCCAGGCACTGGAGAAAAAGGCGAACGAACAGATGGACCGCGACGGCATCGCCGGGCC
>DATHHZ010000534.1:0-3589 GCA_035316965.1 Burkholderiales bacterium
AAACCTGTCTCTGGCGTGGAAAAACTCCCTGTGCGCGCGGCGCTCGGGCGCGTGCTCGCTAAAGACGTCGTCTCGCCGATCAATGTCCCCGCGCACGACAACTCGGCGATGGACGGCTACGCAGTGCGCAACGACGACCTCGGTGCGGGCGAGCCGGTGACGCTCACCGAGATCGGCACGGCCTACGCCGGCAGGGAATTCACGAGCGAGGTTGGGAGCGGTGAGTGCGTGCGCATCATGACCGGCGCGGTGCTGCCGAAGAACACCGACACCGTCGTCATCCAGGAAGCCGTCAATGTGGACGGCGAGCGTGTCACCATTCCCCCAGGGCAGGAACGCGGACAGAACCGCAGGCTCGCGGGCGAAGACCTGCAGAAAGGCAAGCCCGCGCTCAGGGCGGGCCGGATGCTGCGCCCCGCCGATATCGGACTGATCGCTTCGCTTGGCATCGGCGAGGTGAGCGTGCGGCGCAAGTTGCGCGTCGCGTTCTTCTCCACCGGCGACGAGCTGGTCTCGGTCGGAAAGAAGCTGAAGGCCGGCGAAGTGTACGACTCCAATCGCTACACACTCTGGGGCATGCTCACGCGCCTTGGGTGCGAGGTGACCGATCTCGGTGTGGTGCGCGACGATCCGAAAAAACTCGAAGCCGCGTTCCGCAAGGCCGCGGCGGTTGCCGATGCGGTGGTGACCTCGGGCGGCGTGTCGGTCGGCGAAGCCGACTTCACCCGGCAGATGATGGCGAAGCTCGGCGAAGTCGTGTTCTGGAAAATCGCCATGCGCCCGGGGCGCCCGATGGCCTTTGGCCGCATCCGCGCTCGCGAAAGATCGGCGTATCTCTTCGGCCTGCCCGGTAATCCGGTCGCCGTCATGGTGACTTTCTACCACTTCGTGCGCGGCGCGCTGCTGACGATGATGGGCCGTACTGACACCGACCTGCCGCTCCTGCGCGCGAAAGCCGAAACCGCGATGCGCAAGAAACCCGGCCGAACCGAATATCAGCGCGGAATACTGGAATTGAAAAACGGCGAATGGAGCGTACGACTCACGGGCGCGCAAGGCTCGGGGATTTTAAGATCTATGTCGGAGGCGAATTGCTTCGTCGTGCTCGGGCACGAGCAGGGCGCGGTCAAGGCGGGGGACTACGTGGAGGTGATGCTGATGGATGGGTTGGTCTGAATCCAGCGACCGTGGCTCGAGCATCAGCCCGGTACCCCACCCGATCCTTTACGATCCTCTTTGCTATTCGTCCTCAGGGACGGCAAGATTGTGGACTTCAGCGCCCAGCCCTTGCGAAAGATGCCGGTAGCGTTGCAGCTCGCGGCGGCCTGACGAATAACGAGCATTCCGGGCCATGCCCGACGCCAGAGGAGGACTTGCCATGGACGCGCAAGACGAACCGAGACTGCTGTTTCCCCAGCTCAGGCCGTTTTACGATTGGGTCGCGCCGCTCACATGGCCGCTGATCCGCTTAACCGTAGGCTTGATGATCCTCCCGCACGGCTGGCCCAAGTTGATGGCGGGTGTCACGGCGACGGCCCAATTCGCGTTGATCAAACGTGGCATCGCGCCGGCCGAACCCCTGGCCGTCGTTCTCATCATCCTGGAAACCGTCGGCGGGCTGTGCGTCGCCCTGGGCCTGTTCACGCGCTTTTTCGCCGCTGCCATCACCATCGAAATGGCGGTGATCGCCTACCACCATCTGCCCAAGTTCGGATGGACAGGTCCCGGCTACGAATACCCGCTGATGTGGGGCCTCCTCATGTTCGCCGTGGCGCTGCGCGGCGGCGGCCCTTGGTCGCTGGACCGCAAGATCGGCTGGCAACTCTAGAGGAAGCAAGATGGGTCCGGTTGAGATTTTCCAGAGGAAAGGGGTTCCATGACAACCATCGCCAATACCGCGGTAGCACTGGTCGCTGTCCTGCATTTCGGGTTCCTCGTCCTCGAGATGTTCCTCTGGACCCGGCCCCTGGGCCTTCGCACGTTCGGCATCACGCCCGATTTCGCCAGGGCCTCGAAGGCGCTCGCCGCGAACCAGGGCCTGTACAACGGCTTCGTCGCAACCGGGCTCGGATGGGGTCTCGTTCTCGGCGACGCGGGAACCTCGATCAAGATTTTCTTCCTCGGCTGCGTCGTCATCGCCGGCGTATTCGGCGGTTTTACCGCGAGCCGCAAGATCCTCTGGGTCCAGGCGCTACCCGGCGCCGCCGCGCTCGCGCTCGTACTGTTGGCTTAAGCGGCGGCGTCAGCCGAGCGCAGCGATCTTGGCGAGAAGCTCTTTCGCATCGACGGGCTTGACGATGTAATCCTTGGCGCCCTGGCGGAGGCCCCAGACCCGGTCGGTTTCCAGTTTCTTGCTCGTGCACACGATTATCGGGATGTGCTTGGTGGCTTCGTCGCGCGCGATGGCGCGCGTCGCCTTGAACCCGTCGGTTCCGGGCATGATGATGTCCATCAGGATCAAGTCCGGTTGCTCGGTCTTCGACTTGGCGATGCCGTCGTCGCCGCTCTGCGCAGTCACGCATTGATAACCCTGCTTGCTCAACACTTCCAGCAGGAACTGGCGGTCGGTGGCGGAATCATCGACGATCAAGATCTTCTCGATTGGCATGGCGACCCTCCCATGAACTGGACCGGCATCGGAATCCGCGGCGCCGACTCGATGCGCCGCGACACCCTGCTAGTATAAGTCGTTTTGCCGGCCACACCGTCGCCGGGAGACTTTTTTTCGACGCGAGGAAAAAATGAAAGCACTTCGCAGCGCAATCTGGCTCGCCCTGGGAGCGACCCTCGCGCTTCGCGCTGTCGCACAAGGCGCGCCCACGCCCGCGCAGCTGCAGTTGCGCGAGATCTACAAGGAGCTGGTCGAGATCAACACCACCGACTCCGCCGGAAGCTGCACGGCCGCGGCCGAGGCGATGGCCGCCCGGCTGAAAGCCGGCGGGCTGCCGGCGCAGGACGTGCAGCTCATCGTGCCGCCGGGCGGACCCAAGAAGGGCAACCTCGTCGCCCGCTACCGGGGCACCGGCGCGAAAAGACCCGTCATGCTGCTGGGGCACCTCGACGTGGTGGAGGCGAAACGCGAGGATTGGCAGCGCGATCCGTTCAAGCTCGTCGAGGAGAACGGCTACTTCTACGCGCGCGGCACGGCCGACGACAAGGCGATGGTCGCGGTGTTCATCGCCAACCTCATTCGCTACCGGCAGGAAGGCTACCGTCCGGACCGCGACTTGATTCTCGTTGCGACCTGCGACGAGGAAATCGTCCCGTCGAACTTCAGCGGCATCGTCTATCTGCTCAAGAACCACCGCAATCTCGTCGACGCCGAGTTTGCCCTGAACGAAGGCGGGAACGGCCTGCTCGACAAGAACGGCAACTACCTGCGCATGAGCATCCAGGCGGGCGAGAAAGTGTTCCAGACTACCAGCTGGAAGTGACCAATCCCGGCGGGCACAGCTCGCTGCCGGTGAAGGACAACGCGATCACCCACCTCGCAGGCGGCCTCGCGCGGCTCGGCGCCCACGACTTCCCGTTCAAGCTCTCCGCCACCACCCGCGCCTATTTCGAGCAGATGTCCCGTATCGAAACCGGG
>DATHHZ010000535.1:0-5282 GCA_035316965.1 Burkholderiales bacterium
GGGACGACCACCGTTTCATTTCTCACGACCGAGATGTTCAAGACCGCGGCCGGGGGCTTGAGAATCACGCATGTACCCTACAAAGGGACGGCGCCCGGGCTCGCCGCGCTGCTCGCGGGCGAAGTGGAAATGATGTTCGACAATCTCGGGGTGACGGTGCAGCACGTTCGTGCGGGCAAGCTCAGGGCGCTCGCGGTCGGCAGCGAGCGGCGCGTACCTTCGCTTCCGGAGGTACCGGCGATGGCGGAGTTCTATCCGGGATTCGTCTCGATCGCATGGTTCAGCGTTTCGGCCCCACCGAAGACGCCCGCGGCCATCGCCGACAAGCTCTCCGCCACGATCGTGGAAATACTGAGAGAGCCCAACGTAGCGAAGCGCTTCGATGCATTGTCGGCCGAGCCGATCGCGAGCACTCCCGCCGGGATGACGGCGATCATGAAGGAAGACGCCGAGCGCTGGCGGAACATCATCCGCGCGGCGGGCGTGAAACTGGAATGATCGCCCAGTTCGGCGCCGTCCCTTGAGGTATGCCCGTTGAAAATGAAAAGGCCCGGAAGGCAGCTTCCGGGCCCGATGTCGCGGGACGCAGTTCGCGACGAATATTGCCTGCGCGCCCTTACTGCGCCAAGCCGGTTGCGTTGAACTTTTCCAGGCTGCCCTCCGGCATTTGGGCTTCCTTCGTAACGCTGACCGTCTTTCTTACCGCCTGGCCCGTGGAGACCGTAGCCACGACCAAGAGCTCCGGCAAACCCGTGGCGCCGAACTTCTCCAGACTACCTTCCATTACCTGGGTTTCGACTTCGGCGACTCGTGTCGCCTTCATTTCGACGGTTCCCGCCGCTTGGCTCGAGGAAGCATTGGCCACAGCCACGAGGATGGGCTTCGATGCCGCCCCGCCCGTCGAATCGGCGAAAAGAGCCGAGGAAAAAAACAGCAAGGTACCCGCCAGAACAATCGCTGCACGCATGATCGAATCTCCTATATGTTGTCGGTTCATCAAAGCTGTCGGCTTATCGCGCTACGCTTCGCTCGCGTAGTGCTGCTTGACTCCGTCTAATGCATGAACCGGGCCAATAATGAAACGCTTTGACATTCAATGAGATACACGCCGGGACCGGGTGACTAGCCCGGAGTCGTCGCGTTTTCTCCGGCCTCGAATGTTGATAGAGCGGAAAACCAGTCGGAGCTTCGGCACTGTCTCGGATGCCGTCGTCACGCCCGGCGGGTCGCCGTGATTGTGCAAGACTGGCGACAGCGATTCCGACACCTATTGCGCTCGCAAGGAGAACCCTGTGCTGTCCGGCTTCCGGACCATGGCACGCTACAACCGCTGGATGAACGAGCGCGTTTACGAGCGCTGCGAAAAGCTGCCGGATGCGGAGCGCAAGGCGGACCGCGGCGCGTTCTTCCGCTCGATCCACGGCACGCTCAATCACCTGCTGCTCGGCGACCGCCTGTGGCTCTCGCGATTTCTCTCGCGCGAGTTCCGGGTGAGCACGCTTGCCGACGAGCTCTACGCGGACTTCGCCGAGCTGCGCCGCGAGCGCGCGAAGACCGATGCCGAGATCCTCGAATGGGTCGAGACCCTGGACGAAAGGTGCCTCGGCTTGCCCCTCAAGTTCCGCAGCGTGGTGGGCAGTCGCGAGAGGAGTTTTCCCTTATGGTTCGCGATGCAGCACTTCTTCAACCACCAGACGCACCATCGCGGGCAGGTGACGACGCTTCTCATGCAGGCGGGCGTCGATCCGGGCGTGACCGACTTGATGTGGCTGCCGGGGATGGAGGATGGCGCCTAGTCATGCCGATTGACGGCGCTCATTGCTCGCTGTTTCCGAACGCGGCTCGAGCGCGACGCGAACCGCCTCGTCAACATCCTCGAGGAAAACGAATTCGATCTTTTCCTTCGCTTCCGCCGGTACCTCCTCGAGGTCCTTGCGGTTGCGGGCCGGCAGCATCACGCGACGGATGCCGGCGCGCATGGCAGCGAGCACCTTTTCCTTGATCCCTCCCACGGGCAGCACGAGGCCGCGCAGGCTGATTTCCCCCGTCATGGCGGTGTCGGCGCGAACGGCGCGCTCGGAGAAGAGCGACGCGAGCGTTAGAAACATCGCGACGCCAGCGCTGGGACCGTCCTTGGGGATCGCTCCCGCCGGTACGTGGATGTGCACGTCCATTTTCTCGAACGCGGCCGGATCGATGCCGAGCGCCGCGGCGCGAGATTTCACCAGCGTGAGCGCGGCCTGGGCGGATTCCTTCATCACGTCGCCGAGCTGGCCGGTGAGAATCAACTTGCCGGCACCCGGAGTGCGGCTCGCCTCGATGAACAGAATGTCTCCGCCGACCGGCGTCCACGCGAGGCCCGTGGCGACGCCCGGCATGCCGGCGCGCAGCGCCACCTCGTTCTCGAATTTCGGCGGCCCGAGAATCCCGGCGAGGTCGCTCTCTTCGATTCTCACCTTCTGCACCCCGCCTTCGGCGATGCGCACCGCTGCGCGCCGGCACACCGCGCCGATCTGGCGCTCGAGCGAGCGCACGCCCGCTTCCCGCGTGTAATCGCGAATGATCGCGGTCAGCGCCGCGTCGGCTATCTCGAACTGCTCGGGCTTGAGCCCGTTTTCCTTGAGCTGGCGCGCGACGAGGTAGCGGCGCGCGATCTCGAGCTTCTCCTCCTGCGTGTAGCCTGGCAGCTGGATGATCTCCATGCGGTCGCGCAGCGGCCCCGGGATGGTGTCGAGCACGTTCGCCGTGGTGATGAAAATCACCCGCGAAAGGTCGTATGGCACGCCGAGATAGTTGTCGCGGAACGTGTTGTTCTGCGCCGGATCGAGCACTTCGAGCAGCGCCGAGGACGGATCGCCGTGGAAACCCGCGCCGAGCTTGTCGACCTCGTCGAGCATCATGACGCAATTGCGCGTGCCTGCCTTCTTAATCGCCTGGATGATGTTGCCGGGCAGCGAGCCAATGTAGGTGCGCCGGTGCCCGCGTATCTCGGCCTCGTCGTGCACGCCGCCGAGCGACACCCGCACGAACTTCCGCCCGAGCGCCTTCGCGACGCTTTGGCCGAGCGAAGTCTTCCCGACTCCGGGCGGGCCGACGAAGCACAGGATCGGCCCGTGGCCTTCTGGATTGAGCTTGCGCACCGCGAGGTACTCGAGGATGCGCTTCTTCACCGGCTCGAGGCCGAAATGATCCGCGTCGAGAATGCGCCGCGCCTCGGCCATGTCGATCGCATCGGGCTCGGGGCTCTTCCACGGGAGCTCGAGCAGCCAGTCTAGATAGGTGCGCACCATGGAGTACTCGCCCGTGGCGTCGGACATGCGCTCGAGGCGCTTCAGCTCCTTGAGCGCCTGCTTCTCCACCTCTTCGGGCATTCCCGCTTCGGCGATCGCTTTCCTGAGCTCCTCGATCTCCGCGGCGTGGCCGTCTTCGCCTTCGCCCAGTTCCTTCTGGATCGATTTCATCTGCTCGCGCAGGACGTAGCGGCGCTGGGTCTCGTCCATGCTCGCCCTGGTGCGTTCGTCGATCTGGCGGGAGAGCTTCAGCACCTGAAGCCGGTGCGCGAGCTTGTCGAGCACCGCGTCCATGCGCTTCTGCAGGTCCACTGTCTCGAGCAAGGCCTGCTTTTCCGAAACCTCGATGTCCATGACGCCCGCAACGAGGTCGGCGAGCGCCCCGGCGGACGACATGCCCTGGATGCCGGCGACGAGCTCTTGCGGGGCCTGAGGCAGGAGCTCCAAGACTTCAAGCGCCCGCTCCTTCAACTGCACGAAGCGCGCCTCTATTTCGTTGCCGGCGGCCTCGGGCTCCTCGATTCGTCCCACGCGGGCGACCAGGAAGGGGTAGCCCTCGAGGTACTCGACGACGCGGAAGCGCTGTTGCCCCTGGCAGATGACATGGTGCGTGCCGTCGGGCGTGGTGATGTAGCGCAGGATACTGGCGACCGTCCCGACCAGGCACAGGTCATTCGGCCCGGGCTGCTCGGCCTCGGGGTTTCGCTGCAACAAGACACCGATCGGCCGTTTGGTCTTCGCCGCAAGCTGAGCGGCGGCGATCGATCCCTCGCGCCCGAGCGCAATGGGCGTGATCATGCCGGGAAAGAGCACCATCCCGCGCACGGGCAGGATGACTAGTGCGTCCTCAGGAAGGGCATACGTTCCTTCGGGCGACGACCGCGGCCCGGGGGCGTTGGCTTTTTCGTCCGCCGGCTTCTGATTCGCGCTGTCGAGTTCCAGGTTCATGTCGTTCACCTCAGTCTGCGCAAGCCGAGCGTCAGGCAGCCTTGCTCCAGGCGCCGATCGACGAGCTCGTAATGGCCGGCGGGCAGCGCGATGCGGCGCTCGAACCGGCCGTAGGGAATTTCCAGCCGGTAGATGATGGCGCCCTGATACGCCACGGGAAACGCGCGCTCGCCGCGAACGACGACGGTCCCGGATTCCAGGGAGACCTCGAGCTCATCCGCCGCGACGCCGGGAAGAGCGACGCAGAGCGTGAGCTGGTCGCCCACCTCGTAGAGGTCGACGGAAGGCTCCCAGCACGGCGCTTCAGCCGCGCCGAGCTGATAAAACCGGCGCTGGAGCTTCTCCGCTCCTCGGAGCAGCTCCAGCGCTTCGGCCCACACCCACAACCGCGGATCGCGATATGTCATGCAAAATCCCCTGGACACAGCTTCCCGGGAGATATATCCCCCGGGTCAGCCTGACCCCTATCAAATGGGGGCTCCGCAGGAGAAGAGCAATCCCGTGCCCCACGGAAGAATCAAAGCAGCTACCGTCGCCCGACCAGCGTGCTGTTCTGCTACCTGTAAAAGACGTGCCCGCCGATCCGGGCAAGCGGCCGCTTGCCTCTCGCCCAGTCGGGCTTGATGTAAGTCGCATGAAAGAACATTGCGCCCTCCAGCACCGGTGCCTCCCGCTCATAGTAGACTGCTTCGGCCACTTCCCAGGCGCGCAGCCAGTCCTCCCCCGTCGGCGTCGGCAGTGAATCGAACTCAGTCCATGAAAAGGCGCCCACATAGCGCTTTCGGAGCGGATCCCAGTTTTTCTGGTAGACCACGCCGCAGACCGTATCGGGATAGCGGCCCGAGGCCTTTCGATTCATCGTGACTTCCGCCACCGCGTATCGACCTGCGGCAGGCTCGCCCCGGGCTTCGAAATACACATTCCGCGCAAGGCAAGCCAGGTTGCGCCTCTCGTCTTGACGCGCGTAGACCGCCTGCATCGCAAGGACGAAGATCGTGGCGATCAGGCCGAGAAGCAGGGCAAACACCCAGGGCTCGTTGTCCC
>DATHHZ010000536.1:0-2264 GCA_035316965.1 Burkholderiales bacterium
TTCTCTACGCCTACGATGCAACAAACCTGAACAAGCTGTTCAACAGTCCGACGAGTGGGGCAGGGGCCGCGGGCAACGCCGTAAAATTCACCGTGCCGACGGTCGCCAACGGCAAGGTCTACGTGGGCACGCAGACCGAGCTGAGCGTGTTCGGCCTTCTGCCGAATTGACGATCCCGGCCGGGATCGTCGTCCTCAGTGCGAGCGGCGCCCGCCGGAGGCTTCGCGCCGCGCTTTGGCATGGGATGTCGCGCGCGATGAGGTCCTTGGGCCCGTCACGTGGCGCAGGTAGCTCACCGCGGGGAGTGGGCGATCGCTGGCGCTTCCGGAGACTTCCACTCCGTGTATGAAGCGGCCGAACAGATAGGCCACGCCCAGTCCGACCAAAGACCAAGCGACCAGTACCGCCACCACTGTGATCCAACTCATGAGCCCACCCCTTTTTGACTAGGATGCTAAGGTAGCGGTTTAACAATATCATGAAAGTCGCGGTGTAGCAAAGAAGAGCGTGGTGGGCAAAGGCAGGAAAAGCACCGATCTGTCTCCTGCAGGCGACAATCTCGTCCGGGAACCGCCTTGCAGCGATCAAGCCATGTCAGGTAAGGCACGACAAGAATCGTCGGGTTAACCCCCATGTCACTCCGGGGTTGTACAGGCAGCGAAGGCCCCGGACGAAAAAAAAGGCCTGGGAACTCCCCAGGCCTAATCCCGGCACCGGCTCAGTAGTACATCTCCGGCATCGGCTCGATTTCTTTGGCCTGATTGACGAACTGGTCCGGGAAATAGCCGGCGGGGCCGGCGTAAGTCGCGGTGCTGTTCATCGAAACGCCGGAGGTCGCTGCCGCCGGGGCCAGCACGGCTGCCAGCGCTGCCACCAGGACGGCGCAGATCGCGATCGCGGTAACGGCGAAAAACGCGGACTCGCCGGAGAGATTTTTGCGGTTGATCATCGTGGTCTCCTTGTCTTGTTTCCGGGCCGGCGGAAATCGCCTGTCCGATGGAGACCACTTTAGGCTTCCGGTCGTCTGTCCTCGCCGTCGCCTGACACAGGGGTTTTGTGCCGGATGCACATTTCGGCGGTCAGCGCCGGTGCGCGGGGCGCCGCCCGCGCCCTCACCAGTGCGGAGGGAGTTTCTTGTGAACCGTAATGTGCTTGGCGTCGACCGAGATGTAGCCGCCCGCGGTGAGGTCCTTGACGATGCGGTTCACCATCTCGCGCGAGCCGCCGATTCGCGCTGCGATATCGTGCTGGGTCAGGCGCTCGGGCACTACGCGCGCGCCCTTTTGCTCGATCGCGTTCTCGTCGATGAACTTGGCGAACCGGCCGTAGACGTCCTTCAGGGCCAGGTCGAGGACCTTCTGGGTGAGGCTGCGTACCTTGCCGATCAGCATGCGGATCAGGTGGCGCGCGAACGCCGGGCTGCGATCGATCATTCCCTCGATGTCGCGCCGCGGAATCACGAAAAAGCGGCACGGCTCGAGAGTCATGATCGAAGCGGAACGGGGGCCTCCGTCGAGCACCAGCTCGCCGAAGTAGTCGCCGACGCCGACCGTGCTGAGCACCACCTCCCTGCCGTCCTCCTCGCTCACGAACACCTTGACGCGTCCGGAGAGCAGGATGTAAAGCGAGTCGGTCTCGTCGCCTTCGCTGACGACCACCGCATTCTTGGAAAATGAGCGCACGGCGCCGTGGGGCGCGAGCGCGCGCAACGCGCTCTCGTCGAGATTGGTGAACGGACCGACTGCCTGCGACATGGCGTGTTCCCGGTGTTCCTTCTGCGCTTGATCGGCGCGTAATCCGATTATAGAACGGTCGCCCGGCGCCGAAACACTCCACCCGGCCGGACGCGCCCCGATGCGGCCTTTCCAGCCGGGCCGACTGGCCCTCACCCGTTCCGGAGACGTATTCGCGCGAGTACCATTGCATATGCCGTTTTTCGAAGTTTTGGACAGGTACTCCCGGGAGGTGCAGTGAACAGACATCTCGCCATCGCCGCGTTCTTCGCCTGCGCGTTCGCCGCGCTGCTCGCGACCGGCCGGATCGAGCCGCGGCCGGCGTACGCAGCAACCGACGAGCAGAAGAAGCTCGCCTGGTCCGCGATCGAGCGCAACTCCGAGGCCATCGCCGCGCTTTCCGACAACATCTACTACTTCGCCGAACTCGGCATGCAGGAACACGAGAGTGCGAAGCTCCTCACCGAGACGCTGCAATCGATCGGCTTTCGAGCTCGCACCGGCGACGCCGGCTTCCCGACCAACGTCTGG
>DATHHZ010000537.1:0-2957 GCA_035316965.1 Burkholderiales bacterium
GCCCTCTACTCAGGAGCAAACTCGCCCGGACCGAGCCTCGACGGCGCGAACTTCCTGATCAAGAACGGCGCGCGCGTGGTCGGCGACGACACGCTCACCTTCGAGCAGCGCCCGCCGATCGTCACCAGCCCGACCTTCCAGGTCTTTCCGGTGCATATGCGCGTCATCGCCGACTCCGGCGTCTTCATCGTCGAGAACCTGAACCTGGAGGAGCTGTCGGCGGCGAAGGCGTACGAATTCGCAGTGGTCGTGCCGCCTTTGAGAATTCTCGGCGGCACCGGTTCCGCGGTGCGCATCTTTGCGCTCGTGCCGCGCGACGACTGAGTCAACGGAGCGTACTTACCCGGCAAGTCGTCAAGCGGCCTTCTTGCCGGGCCCGCCGCCGCTTTTCGCGGCGCGTTCATCCTTCGCCCGTTCTTCTTTCACTTGATGGCTGGGCGGCTTCGTCGCCTGGCGTCCCGCGGTCCATTCTTCCCGGTCGCGAACGGCGAGGCGGTACGCCTGGTCCCGTCCCGGTAGATACGGCCTGGGCCAGAACTGGCCGGGGTGCTGGTACCACGCTGCGGCGCGCAGCGTGAAGTAGGGATCGGCGAGGTGCGGGCGCGCGAGCGCAACCAGGTCGGCGCGTCCGGAAACGACGATGGTGTTCACCTGGTCGGCGCTGGTGATGTTGCCGACCGCCATCGTGGCGAGCCCGACTTCGTTGCGTATCTTGTCGGCAAAGGGCGTCTGGTACATGCGTCCGTATACCGGCTTCTGGTGCGGCACGACCTGGCCGGTCGAGACGTCGATCAGATCGACGCCGGCCTCCTTGAAGGCGCGCGCGAGCGCGAGCAGGTCCTCCTCCGAAAGGCCGCCCGGCGCCCAGTCGGTGGCCGAAATCCGGATCGACATGGGCTTCTCCCCGGGCCACACCGCGCGCAACGCTCGGAACACTTCCAGCGGATAGCGCAGCCGGTTCGCGATCGGGCCGCCGTATTCGTCCCCGCGCAGATTCGTGAGCGGAGAGATGAAGGACGAGAGCAGGTAGCCGTGCGCCATGTGCAGCTCAAGCATGTCGAAGCCCGCCTGGTTCGCGTAGTTCGCGGAACGCACGAATTCGTCCCGGATACTGTCCATGTCGGCGCGGGTCATCTCGCGCGGACTCTGAGAGTACGGTTGATAGGGCAGGGGCGAGGGCGCGACGAGATCCCAGTTGCCCGACTCGAGCGGATGGTCGGTACGCTCCCAGCCGAGCTGGGTCGAGCCCTTGCGGCCCGCGTGGCCGAGCTGCATGCATAGCTTCGCGCCGGATTGCGCGTGACAGAAATCGACGATGCGCTTGAACGCATCGCGTTGCGGTTCATTCCACAGGCCCGTGCATCCCGGCGAAATGCGCGCTTCGGGCGAAGTGCAGGTCATCTCGACGAACACCAGGCCTGCACCACCGACGGCGCGGCTGCCGAGATGCACCAAGTGCCAGTCGTTGGGCATCCCGTCCACCGCCATGTACTGGTCCATGGGCGAGACGACGACGCGGTTCTCCAGACGCATGCCGCGCAGAGCGAAGGGCGTGAACATCGGCGGCGGCGGGTTGCGCATGTGGATCTCGAATCCCGGCGGCAGGACCGTGTCCGCGAACCAGCGTGTGACGCTTTCGAGAAACTCCGGATCGCGCAGTCGCACGTTCTCGTAGGTGATCTGCTTGGAACGCGAGATGACGCCGAAAGCGAACTGCTGCGGGTCCATGGCCCAGTAGCGGCGCATGTTCTCGAACCAGGCGAGCGACACGTCCGCCGCGTGCTGTGTCTTTTCGACGTCCTCGCGTCGCTGCGAGTCGTAGAGCGCGAGCGCACCCTTGACGCCGCCCTCGGTCCGCAGCGAGTCGAACAGCGCGATCGCGTCCTCCATCGCGAGCTTGGTGCCCGAGCCGATGGAGAAGTGCGCAGTGGCCTTGGCGTCGCCCACCAGCACCACCTTGTCCATGACCCAGGTGGTATTGCGGATGTTGGGAAAATTGCGCCACTGCGAGCGGTTGGCGACGAGCCTGTGGCCGCCGAGCTCGTCGGCGAACATGAGCTCCAGCGCGCGCAACATCTGCGGTTCGTCCATCCGGTCGAAGCCCGAGCGCTCCCAGGTGTCCGCGTTGGTCTCGATGATCCAGGTGCTCGCGTCTTTTTCGTATTGATAGCAGTGCGCAAGCAGGATGCCGTGCTCGGTCTCCTTGAAGAAATACTTGAAGGCATCGAGCGGCCTGGTCGAACCCAGCCACACGAACTTGTTCGGCCGCAGGTCGACCGAGGGATTGAACTGCTCGCGGTACGCCTCGCGCGTGCGCGAATTGATGCCGTCCGCGGCGACGATGAGGTCGCTGTCCGGGAAGTCTTCGACACTCGCCTCGGCCTGGAAGCGCAACTCGACGCCCAGCTCGCGGCAACGCTCCTGCAGGAGCTTCAGAAGCGTCACGCGCGAGCACCCGCAGAAGCCGTTGCCGGCGCAGCGCAGGGCCCGGCCCTTGTAGACGACTTCGACGTCGTCCCAGTAGGCGAAGCTGCGGCGGATCGATTCGTACGAAGGCGGGTCGTAGTCGCGGAACGTCCCGAGCGTCGCGTCGGAGAACACCACGCCAAAGCCGAAGGTATCGTCGGCGCGGTTGCGCTCGTGGACCGCGATCTCCCAGCGCGGCCATCGCTTCTTGGCGAGCAGCGCGAAGTAGAGTCCGCCCGGTCCGCCGCCGATAATGCTGATTTTCATGGCTGCGCAGTCATTCGGGTATGACCGCGGTTGCCTCGATCTCCAGACGCGCCAGCGCCTCCACGAGACCGCTTGCCTGAACGACCGTCATCGCCGGATAGTGCTTGCCCATCAGCTCGCGGTACGCACGGCCGACCGCCGCGAGCGAGACAAGATACTCTTCGCGATCGATGACGTACCAGGTCAGGCGGACGATGTGTTCCGGCCGCCCGCCCGCCTGCGCG
>DATHHZ010000538.1:0-8030 GCA_035316965.1 Burkholderiales bacterium
CATTCGGCGCATGTAGCGCGGCGCGTACACGGCGGTCTTGCGGATTGCCGTGACCCGGTCGGCGAGATAGCCCTTGCTCTCGCAAAGCCAGGTCGCGAGCGGCAGCCCGCGTTCGAAGTTCTCGCGCGGAACGATCTTGTAGAGACATTGCTCGACGAAGAATTCCGGCCATTCCTCGAAGCGCTCCTCGTCGAGGCAGGCGCTGTAGGCCGCATAGAGCTCTTCCAGCTCTAGGCGCAGGTCCCGGGAATTCAGGGTGAGATAGCGTTCTGACGCGCTCACGATTGTATAATAGAACGAACGTTCGATTTCTTCGTTTTATCGTTGATTAAACAGTTTCTTAAATCTCCATGACCTGACGGTAATAGGCGTAGAACGCCCGGATCACGGACTCCGTGACCATATGCTGCTCGTCCTTCCAGTCGCGCCCCCCCATCTCCATAACGCCGGCCCCCTCAGGATACGGACCCACACCGCTCTGAGAGAATTTCATTATTTCGCTGTCGTCGATCGAAACGAATCCCGCCGGTCCCATGAGGTTCGCCTGCCGCAGCCTGCGCCGGGTCATTTCCTCGTCGTCTTCGGCGTAGCCGAAATAGGTCCAGGCGAGCTCGAACGCCGCCGGGCCGCGCGTGATGAGCTGACGCATCGCCAGAGTGTTCGACTGTTGCTGGATGATGAGGTTGGGCCAAAGGGTCGTCATCACCACGGTGTACTCCGGAAATTCGCGCACCGGCTCTAGAAGCGTCGCATCCTGCAGTTTGAAGTTGTCGATCAGCGACTTCATGTCGGCGTTGTCCTCGGTCTTCTTCTGATCCCCTCGCCAGGAAATCAGCGCACCGTGGCGGCCGGTTGCATCCATCTGCACTTTCGAGGGCTGATCGGCTCGAAACAGCCCGAAGCTCACCAGGAACACGTGCAGCAGGCTCGCGTGATAGGGGTCCTTGATGTTCTCGAACATCAACTTCCAGTTGGCGGGTGTCAGTTGGCGCGAGTAGCCCAGCACGCGGAGCTCTCGGCCGTCGAACACGCGATCGAAAAGCGCCAGCATCGAAGGTCCAAAGTACTCTTCCAGCGGCTCAAGTTCCGATGCGAAGGAGGCGAAGATCACACCGTGACGGCGCGCGACCTTGAGCCTGCGCAGCCCGTGGTTCTTCGGATCGAAATCCGCGGGCATGCCGCCTTGCTTCTTCACGCCGCGCCTGAACGGCACGCCGATCAGATTGCCCTTCAAGTCATAGGTCCACTGGTGGTAGGGACATATGAACTCCGCGGCGCTGCCGAGATGCTTCTGGCAGAACTGCACGCCCCGGTGAGCGCAGCGATTCTCCACCACGTTGATCGAGCCTTCCTGGTCGCGCACCACCACGACCGGCTTTTCGCCTATGAAAGTGCGTTTGAAATCCCCGGAGTGCGGTAGCTCCGCCTCGAGCGCGACGTAGTTCCAGCTCGGACCGCAGAAGATGCGCTCCTGCTCTTGGGCATAAATCTCCGGGTCGGAGTAGATCCAATAAGGGATGCGGGAAATGCCTTCTTGGGGCCACACGTGGCGCGCGCCCATGGATTTCTCTCTTTCGGTGCCGGCGCCGCTCGTTAGGAAACAGACCGCTTGCGGCGGAACTTGGACAGGAGGTCGTCCAGGTGATCGTGACTCGAATAGCTGATGACCAGTTTGCCCGCGCCTTTTTTGCCCGGCTTGATCTCGATTTTGGTACCGATCTCTTCGGACAATTCTTCCTCTAGACGCGCGATGTCGCGGTCGGCACCGCGCCTGCGCCTAGCTCCGACCGTGGGATGAAGGATGGCGTTGACCAGCTGCTCCGTCTGGCGCACGGAGAGCGCCTGGTCCGCGACCCGCTTCGCGACGCTCTCCTGCTGCCGCCCGTCGAGCGGGAGAAGCGCGCGCGCGTGTCCCATCTCGAGCTTTCCGTCAAAAACAAGCGCCTGTACCGCCTTTTGCAAATTCAGTAACCGGAGCAAGTTGGTGGTTGCGGTGCGGGAGCGGCCAATGGCCTCCGCCGCCTCCTGGTGCGTGAGTTTGAACTCGCCGATCAGCCGCTGCACGCCGCCTGCTTCTTCGAGCGGGTTGAGGTTTTCCCTCTGGATGTTTTCGACCAGCGCCATGGCGAGTGCCGACGAATCCGGCACGTCGCGAACGAGCGCTGGGACTTCCGCGAGACCAGCGATTTTCGCCGCGCGCCAGCGCCGCTCGCCTGCGATGATCTCGTAGCGGTTGCTCCCCATCGGCCGTACGAGAATAGGCTGCATCAGGCCTTGCGTTCTGATCGAAGCTGCGAGCTCCCCCAGCGAGCTGTCGTCCATCTTGGTGCGCGGCTGGTAGCGGCCACGCTGCAGCTGATCGATGCGCAGCGTGGCTTGTCGCTCGGAGACCGGCCCCCCCTCCCCATCCCTGTCTAGGAGGGCGTCCAGGCCCCTGCCCAGTCCCTTGAGTTTCACCGGCATTTCCCGCTCATGCTGCCGCCGCGATGCCGTTCCGGGAGAGGATCTCGCCCGCCAGAGCGACGTACGCTTGCGAGCCCTTGCACTCGCGGTCGAGCTTCACGGCGGGCGCGCCGAAGCTCGGCGCCTCGGCGAGCCGTACGTTGCGCGGAATTACGGTCTCGTACACCTTCTTGCCGAAGTGCTCCTGCAATTGCGCCGACACCTGCTGCGCGAGCGCATTGCGCGGATCGTACATTGTTCGAAGCAGCCCTTCGATATCGAGCTTCGGATTCAGGTGTTGGCGGACCTTTTTGATCGTGTTCACGAGATCGGAGAGCCCCTCGAGCGCGTAGTACTCACATTGCATCGGTATCATCACCGCATCGGCTGCGACCAACCCATTCAACGTGAGCATGTTGAGCGCAGGAGGGCAGTCGAGCAGGATGAATTCGTACTGGCCGGCGATCGACTTGAGCGCCCCTTTCAAGCGGGACTCGCGGTGCTCAAGGTCGACCAATTCCACTTCCGCGCCGGCGAGGTCGCGGTTGGCGGGAATCAGATCGTACCCGCCTGATTCGGACTTCTGCCGCGCCGAATCGGCGGTAGCCAGTCCAAGCAGTACTTGGTAGATCGAGGTCTTTAGCGTGCGCTTGTCGATGCCGCTGCCCATAGTGGCGTTGCCCTGGGGATCGAGATCCACTAGCAGCACGCGCATCCCGGACTGCGCGAGGCCCGCAGCGAGATTGACGCTGGTCGTGGTCTTTCCGACCCCACCCTTCTGGTTGGTGACGGCGAGGATGCGGGTCATGCGCGCTCGATCAAGACAAGATGCCGTTCTGCCTCGAGCCCTGGAACGGCGAAGGCGTGCACCTGCCGCAGGCGGAAGTCGGGCGGCAAACGCTCGATCTCCTCGAAGGGATAGACACCCTTCATCGCCGCGAACACGCCGCACGGCGCGAGCAAATGTCTTGTCAGCGCGATGAACTCGGCAATTTCGGCAAACGCGCGGGAAATGATGCAATCGAATTTCTCACCGGCGTGCCAAGCCTCGACCCGCTCGCATATCACAGCGGCGTTCTTCAACTGGAGGTCCGCTACCGCCTGTCGGAGGAAGGCCGATTTTTTGTGATTGCTGTCAAGCAATGCGACCTGAATGTCAGGCCTGGCCACCGCAAGGGGAATCCCAGGAAATCCCGCGCCGGTGCCGACGTCGAGCACCCGAGTTCCAGTCACGTATGGGATCACGGCCAGGCAGTCAAGTAGGTGGCCACTGATCATCCTCTCCACGCCCCGTATTGCAGTCAGGTTATATACCTGGTTCCACTTCTGCAGCAGCGCGAGATACTGAAGGAGCTTGTTTCTACCGTCGCGACCTAATGCAAGACCTAATTCCGCCACTCCTTTTTCGAGGCGCCGGTCTAACTCCGCCTGCGCAGACAACCCCGCCACCAGCGTCGTCATGCGGCCGATCTCTCTGGTGCGCCTATTCCGCGCTTCAGATGAACGAGCAGGAGCGAGATCGCGGCCGGAGTAATACCCGAGATGCGCGAGGCTTGTCCGATGGTCTCTGGTTTGTGTTGGTTCAGTTTCTGCTGCACTTCGATCGACAGGCCGCGCACGTTTTCGTAATCGAGATCGCGCGGCAGTGCCATCGTTTCGTAGCGCTCCTGGCGCGCGATTTCCTCATGCTGACGCTCGACATACCCTTGGTATTTGGCTTGAATTTCCACCTGTGAGGCGACCGCCCCATCACCGACGAATGCACCTCGTTCAGAAAGCTCAGCCAGCGAGGCGTAACCCACCCCGGGACGCTTCAAGAGATCCATGAGGGAGTACTCGCGCTCGATCGGTTTGCCGAGCACACGCTCGGCAACCTCGGCAGGCAGGGATTGGGGAGTGACCCAAGTGGACTTGAGCCGCTCCTGCTCGCGGCCGATCGCGTCGCGCTTGCGGTTGAACGCGTCCCAGCGGACATCGTCCACTACGCCGAGCCTGCGACCGGCCTCGGTGAGTCGCAAGTCCGCGTTGTCCTCGCGCAACGTAAGCCGGTATTCCGCGCGGCTGGTGAACATGCGATATGGCTCCGAAACACCGCGGGTAATGAGGTCGTCGACCAAGACACCGATATAGCCTTCATCGCGCCGCGGGCACCAGGCATGCTCGTCCCGGATGAAGAGCGCCGCATTGATACCGGCGAGGATTCCCTGCGCTGCCGCTTCCTCGTAGCCGGTAGTGCCGTTGATCTGTCCCGCAAAGAACAGGCCCGAGATCGATTTCGTTTCCAGCGACGACCTTAAGTTGCGCGGATCGTAGTAGTCGTACTCGATGGCGTAACCCGGCCGTAGAATGTGGGCCTGCTCCAGCCCGCGGATACTGCGCACCAGCTCGATCTGCACGTCGAAGGGCAGACTCGTCGAGATTCCATTCGGATAAAACTCGTTGGTGGTGAGCCCTTCAGGCTCCAGAAAAATCTGATGGCTTTGTTTGGCGGCAAATCGATGGATCTTGTCCTCGATCGAAGGACAATAGCGGGGGCCGATCCCCTCGATCACTCCGGTGTACATCGGCGAGCGGTCCAAGCCACCGCGGATGATTTCGTGCGTATGCGGATTGGTGTGGGTGATCCAGCAGGGTAGTTGGGGAGGATGCATCCCCGGCGTTCCGACAAACGAAAAGACGGGCACCGGCTCATCACCCGGTTGCGCTTTCATGCTCGAAAAATCGATGGTGCGCCCGTCGAGCCGGGGCGGCGTTCCGGTCTTGAGGCGACCCACCGGAAGCTTGAGCTCGCGCAGCCGCGCAGCGAGACTGACTGAAGGCGGGTCCCCAGCCCGACCGGCCTGATAGTTCGACAATCCGATATGGATGAGTCCGGAAAGAAAAGTGCCGGTGGTCAGCACCACGACGCGGCTGGAAAAGCGAACGCCGAGCTCAGTCACCACCCCGGCAACACGGTCGCCTTCCAACAGGAGGTCGTCCACCGCCTGCTGGAACAAAGTCAAGTTGGCCTGGTTCTCCAGCCGCGATCGAATCGCGCGCTTGTATAGGAGACGATCAGCTTGCGCGCGCGTCGCACGGACTGCGGGGCCTTTGGAGGAATTCAGGATGCGAAACTGGATCCCCGCTTCGTCTGTGGCGATCGCCATGGCTCCGCCCAAGGCATCCACTTCCCTGACAAGGTGCCCTTTCCCAATACCCCCGATGGACGGGTTGCAAGACATCTGCCCCAGCGTTTCGATGTTGTGGGTCAGCAAAAGGGTCCGACAACCGGCCCGCGCGGCCGCAAGCGCCGCCTCGGTCCCAGCGTGGCCGCCGCCGACCACGATGACATCGAATCGAGTGGGAAATTGCATCGCTTTGAGCAAGAAAATAGACCGAAAGCAATCGAATTTTAAAGGTATTCCATGACGAGAGACAGTGTTTCACGTGAACCTTCCAGCGTTCACAGAGGACTCGGTCAATCGCGGGATAAAAGGGGGAGCAAACTCTTCGGCGGCGGACGTTTCACGTGAAACGTCCGCCTTCTGCACAAACCTTCCACCGGAATTACACAGCTTGTTAGCCTGCAAAGATACAGCTTGCTAACAGGATCTACGCCCGATATTCACAACGGCCGTAGTTCGGCCGCTATATCCATAATATAAATATAAACAACAGTTTATTATGACAACCCGCGACAGCCCACACCGGGGTACTTCAGAACCTCAGCCTAGGGAACGCCCGAGTGTCTCACGCCGCGCAGCGAGCTCGCGCGGCAAGCGGCTTCCCAGCAACTGCAGCAATTCATCTTGTAGTTTCAGCTCCCGTTTCCACTCCCCGCCGTCGACTGAGCTCACGCGCTTGAATTTCTCGCTGCCGAAGCTTTCCAGGCCCTTCCAATCCAAATCCTGGAAATCTGGAACCTTGCCGATGGGTGTTTCAACCGCATTGCCTCTGCCCTGACATCGCTCCACGATCCACTTCAGCACTCGCATGTTTTCGCCGTACCCCGGCCAGATAAATTTTCCACTTGCATCGGTACGAAACCAATTGATGCAGAAGATGCGCGGGCGCTGAGGCACCGAGCGCCCCAACGTGAGCCAATGGTTGAAGTAGTCGCCCATGTTGTAACCGACAAACGGGATCATTGCCATGGGATCGCGCCTCACCACTCCCACCTTTCCTGTCGCCGCAGCCGTGGTCTCCGAACCCATTGTTGCAGCCATATACACGCCAGAGTCCCAATCGACTGCCTCCGAGACAAGCGGCACGGTGTCAGAGCGCCGGCCTCCGAACACGAAAGCGGATATCGGAACGCCCTGCGGATTTTCCCAATCGGAATCGATCGAAGGACACTGCGCTGCTGGAACCGTGAATCGTGCGTTGGGATGCGCCGCTTTCCTGCCGCAATCGGGCGTCCACTCCTTCCCCTGCCAATCGATGAGCCTGGCGGGAGGCGTATCGGTCATCCCTTCCCACCACACGTCTCCATCCGGGGTCATGGCCACGTTCGTGAAAATCGTGTTGCTCCTGATCATCACCATGCAGTTTGGATTGGTCTTCTCCGACGTCCCGGGCGCAACCCCGAAAAATCCCGACTCGGGATTGATCGCGTAGAAGCGACCGTCCTTGCCCGGCTTGATCCACGCAATGTCTTCCCCGACCGTCGACACCTTCCAACCCTTGAACGCCGGCGGTGGAATCAGCATGGCGAAATTCGTCTTGCCGCACGCCGAGGGGAACGCCGCGCTCACGTAGAGTTTCTCCCCTGAAGGCGATGTCACGCCGAGAATCAGCATGTGCTCGGCGAGCCAGCCTTGCTCCCGGCCCATGATGGAAGCGATGCGAAGCGAGAAGCACTTTTTCCCGAGCAGCGCATTGCCGCCATAGCCGGATCCGAAGGACCATATCTCCTTGGTCTCCGGATAGTGAACGATGTATTTGTGCTCTTTGCTGCATGGCCAGCGCACGTCCTTCTGCCCGGGAACGATCGGCGCGCCGACCGAATGGAGGCAAGGGACGAAATGGCCGCTCTTGCCTAAGATCTCCCACACTTTCTTGGACATGCGCGTCATGATGTGCATGCTGACCACTACGTAGGGCGAGTCCGTCAGCTCGATCCCGATATGCGCGATGTGCGAACCGAGCGGCCCCATCGAGAACGGAACCACATACAGGGTCCGGCCGCGCATGCAGCCGTCGAAAAGCTTGCTTAGCGTCGCGCGCATCTCCCCCGGATCGACCCAGTTGTTGGTAGGGCCCGCATCTTCCTCTCGCTGAGAGCAGATGAACGTCCGGTCTTCGGTGCGCGCCACGTCGTTGGGATCGGAGAGCGCGAGGAAGGAATTCGGACGAAGCTCGGGGTTGAGCCGCTTCAGCATTCCCGACTTGACCATCTCGTCGCAAAGCCGGTCGTACTCCTCCGGGGATCCGTCGCACCATTGAATCCGGTCCGGTTTAGTCAGCGCCGCAAAGCGCGCGACCCATTCCTTGACGCCATGGTGTTGAACGTGCGCAGGAGCGCCGATATCAATAGCGGCAACGTAAGGCTGATTCATCCCTGGGGCCTCGCGATGACGACATGGCAGCATGTCAATCTAGGCTGCTGG
>DATHHZ010000539.1:0-8801 GCA_035316965.1 Burkholderiales bacterium
CCAGGGGCTCGAGGATGAGCGCCGCGGTCTCGGTTGCGTGGCGCTCGAAATGCTCTTCGAGCGTCCTTGCGCAGCGTCGCGCATACTCCTTTGGCGCCTCACCCGGCTCGGCCAGACGCCAGTCCGGAGAAGGCACCTGCACACTTGCGCGCAGCAGCGGTGCGTAGGTGTCGCGGTACAGGGGGATGTCCGTTACGGACAGAGCCCCGAGCGTCTCCCCGTGGTAGCTGTTCACGAGGGTCACGAACCCGCTCTTCTCGGACCGGCCGGCGTTCTTCCAGTAGTGATAGCTCATCTTCAACGCGATTTCGACTGCGGACGCCCCGTCGGAAGCGAAAAAGCAATGGCCGAGTCCGCGGGGAGCGAGTCTTGCAAGACGCTCGGAGAGCTCGACCGCCGGCGCGTGCGTGAATCCTGCGAGCATGACGTGTTCCAGAGAATCGAGCTGCTGCCGTATCGCGGCATTGATGCGGGGGTGGCCGTGCCCGAGCAGGCTGACCCACCAGGAGCCGATCGCATCGAGCATGCGGCGGCCTTCGAAATCGTAGAGCCAGACCCCTTCGGCGCGGCTGATCGGCACGAGCGGCAGCGTTTCGTGGTGCTTCATCTGCGTGCAGGGATGCCAGACTGCGCGCAGGCTGCGCTCGAGCATCTTTGCGTTCCCGTTCACGCTGCAGACTCGATCAGCGCATCGAAGGACAGAAGACCCGCAACGCTCGCAGGGGTCAGTTCGCGCAGAAATGGCACTACGCCGAGCAGTGGGCAGGCGAGGCGCTGCTCGAGCGCGCGAATGTTGTGGTCCAAATGAGGCATGTCCGGGAGGATGCAATTCGCCACCCAGCCCGCGCAACTCAGGCCTGAAGCCTCGATCAGCCGGCGCGTCAGGAGCGCGTGATTCAGGCAACCAAGCCTCATTCCGACCACGAGCACGATCGGCAAACCGAGCCGCATCGCGAGATCCGCGCCGGTTTGGCGTGCATTCAAAGGTACCAAGAAGCCCCCGGCACCTTCCACGACGACGACCTCGGCGCACTGCGACAGTTCCGCGTATGCGTGGGCGATCGGTCCAAGTTCGATCGCGACGCCGGCGAGTTCCGCTGCGATATGCGGGGCGATCCCCGGTTCGAAAGCGTAGGGATTGACGATCCGCGAATCTGCGCGCACCGAGCTCGCGCGCGCGAGTGCTTCGACATCCGCGATGCGGCCGCCTTCGCGTCCTGCGGCGACCGGCTTCATGCCCACCACCGACTTCCCTGCCCGGGCAAAAGCGGTCAGAAGAGCGCAGGCGACAAGCGTTTTGCCAACTCCCGTGTCGGTTCCGGTGACGAAAAAACCCCGAGCCACGTTCAAGCGCCCTCGTCGGCGCCTTATGCGTGTGCCGCGATGCCGCTGCGACACACCTCGCGCAGCGCCGAAGCGAGACGCATCACCTCATCCTCGCTGTGAGCCGCAGAAAGCGAAATGCGAAGGCGCGCGCTGCCCTCGGGCACGGTCGGCGGACGGATCGCAGGCACGAGAATGCCGCGCTCGCGCAGCGCCGCACTCACCCGTACCGCCTCACTGTTGCCTCCGAGGACGAGCGGTTGAATCGGCGTATCCGAGGATGCGAGCGCGCTCTGGATCCCTCGCAGCTCCCGTTTCAGGGCCGCGATCAGCTTTCGCAGCCGCTCGCGACGCCACTCGTCTTCCCGGATGAGTTGAAGACTCGTTTCGACCGCGGCCGCAAGCATCGCGGGTGCCGCCGTGGTGTAGATATAGGTCCGCGCCCGTTGCAGCACCGTTTCCACGATTTCCGCGGCTCCCGCGACAAAAGCGCCGGCCACGCCCGCCGCCTTCCCTAGCGTTCCGACGTAGACGATACGCGGAGACCGCAAACCGAAGTGCGCAGGCGAGCCGCGGCCTTCGGGACCGATCACGCCGAAGCCGTGCGCGTCGTCGACCAGCAGCCAGGCATCGTGGCGTTCGCACAGCTCGAGCACAGCCGGCAAGGGCGCGATGTCGCCGTCCATGCTGAATACGCCGTCGGTGGCGATCAGTTTCGTCCTTGCGTCGGACTCGGCCAGCGCTCCCGACAGGAACCCGAGGTCGGCGTGCGGGTAGCGAACCACGCGGGCGCGCGACAGGCGCACGCCGTCGATCAGCGAGGCGTGATTGAGCGCGTCGGAGAAAATCGCATCCTCCGGGCCGGCGAGCGCGGTGACGGCGCCGATGTTCGCCTGATAGCCGGTGGAGAAGAGCAGCGCCCGCGGCATTTGCATGAACTCGGCGAGCTTCACCTCGAGGCGCTCGTGCACCGCGCTGTGCCCGCTCAAGAGATGCGAAGCGCCCTCCCCGACCCCGTGCCGCGACGCGGCTTCGATCGCCGCTTCTACGATCCGCGGATGGTTGGCGAGCCCCAGGTAGTCATTGCTGCAGAACGCGAGGAGCTCCCGCCCGTCCACGACGATGCGCGGCCCCTGCGGGCCCTGGCGGACAAGGCGGCTGCGGCGCAGGCCGCGGCGCTCGAGGTCGGCGAGCTGGTCGGCGAGGCGTTGAAAGATCAAGGGTGGACCGTGCCGCGCAAAGCGGCGTGGCTCATGCTCGAAGTTTCATGCGGGCAAGCGCGTTGGCCCGCCACATCGGCCAGGCGCGATTGTAATCCTGCCCGGGGACGGCGGCCCGGACCTCCTGCTCGTCGAGGTAGGTGATTTTGCCGCCGCTCCCCGCGATCGCCATCGCCTGGAGCTGCATTCGCGCACTCATTTCGAGATAGATGCTGCGCCCCACGGCGCGGGGCAGGCTCTCTCCCACGGTGACCGAACCGTGCCCGCGCATGAGGGCTGCCGGGGACTTTCCCAATGTCTTGGCGAGCGCCTGCCCCAGATAGGGCGTCTTGACGAGCAGATCGGTGCCCTTCTCGGAATCGCGGATTTCGAAGTTCGGGACTCCCTCCCCCACGAACGCCGCCATGTGGAAAAGCGGCCGCATCGCAACCGTCGTGACGCTGAAAGGCACGACCGAGGGGGAATGATTGTGCACGACGGCATTCACGTCCGGACGCGCCTTGAAGATCTCGCCGTGAATGAAGCGCTCGCGCACCGACTCTCGTCCCCGCGGATCGATCGGATTGCTGTCGAGATCGTACTCCATGATGTCCTCGGGCATCACCAATTCCGGCGCAAGCGAACGCGACAGAAGATAACGCTTGGGATCGCGGTCGGAGCGCACGCTCACGTGCCCGTAGGCGTCGATGACGCCCTGCTCGGCCAGGATTCGGTACGCGGCGGCCAAGTCTTCGATGTAGCTCATTGTGTTTTCTTCTCCGGTGATCCGTGAAATCCGCTCGAGATCAGTCCGCCTTGATGCCTGCGGCCGCGACCACGCGCGACCAGCGCGCCAACTCCTTCTTCACCAGGTCGCCGAAGCGTTCCGGCGTCCCGCCGGCCGGCGCCATGCCCTGTCTTGCGAGAAGCTCGCGCACCTCGCTCTGTTTCAGGAGCGCGTTCATTTCCGTGTTTACCCTGGCGATGACCGCCTGGGGCGTACCGGCCGGTGCGAACACGCCGTACCATGTTTCCACCTCAAGGTCGGCGAGGCCCAGTTCTTTGAGCGTGGGCACCTCGGAAAACGCCTGCGAGCGCTCCGCGCTCATCACGGCCAGCATGCGAAGCTTCCCGCTCTGGACGTACGGGGCCGCTGTTTGCAAGGACACGATCATGGCCTGCACGTGCCCGCCCACCAGATCGGTCAGCGCGCCGCCCGATCCTTTGTACGGAACGTGCACGAGGTCGATGCGCGCGTCGAGCTTGAGCAACTCCATGGCGAGATGCTGCGGACCTCCGTTTCCAGGGGAAGAGTAATAGAGCTTGCCCGGCCGGCCGCGCGCGAGGTCGAGGAACTCGCGCATCGACCTGGCCGACAATCCTTGCGTGACGATCACCGCCATCGTGCTGGTGGCAAGCAATATGACCGGCGCAAAGCTCTTCATGGGGTCGAAAGGGAGCTTCTGATTGATCGCAGGATTGGTGCCGAAAGAGGTCGCGGTGCAAAGCAGCGTATAGCCGTCGGGCGCGGATTTCGCGACGAAGTCGGTTCCTATGTTGCCCGACGCGCCCGCACGGTTGTCGGTGACGACACCGACCTTCCAGCGCTCGGCAAGTTTCGGTCCGAGGATCCGCGCGAGGATGTCGGCACCCGTGCCCGGAGTATAGGGAACGACGATTTGGATCGTACGCGCGGGCCACACACCTGCATCCTGCGCGAGCGAAGCGGCAGAACCGAAGCTCAAAGCCAGTCCCAGCGTCCCAACGACACAATGGCATTCCCTCCCGCGCGATGGGATCATCGGTGCGTTTCCTTCCGTGCGGCGACGTCCACGGATCCATTATGCCCAAGAGACATCGGTTCCGTCTGTACCTTGGAAAGGGCCGGAACGGTTTTTCTTCAACCCGTCGCGTTGACCGGTCCCCCTGCGGGGAATTAGAATACGCGCCTTCCAATTTCTCCGGCGACACGCTCGTCGGAGCCTCGAATCCCCGATAGCTCAGTTGGTAGAGCGACGGACTGTTAATCCGCAGGTCCCAGGTTCGAGCCCTGGTCGGGGAGCCACTCGATTGTGCGCGCCGGGTCCGACGAGGTAGACTGGCGCCGTATTTCAACGAATGGGAGGTCCACGAAATGCGTATCCACCGGCTGTTGATCGCGTCCGTTCTATGCGCTGCAACTTACGCCTGCAAGACGACACCCACTGAACCTAAAGCCGCGGCGCAGCCGCGCAGCGAACCCGTCTACACCACCGGCAGCAGATTGCCGTCGAACAGCTCTGCCCCTGTTCAGGGAGTCAGCCGGGAGGGGTGGGAAGACGAACGCCGAAACGCCTCCGGGAACCAGCAGATTTACAAGTGACGCCCATGGCGAACGCAGGCGTCAGCGACGCGTATTCGAAGTCTTGAACGTTCGCTGCAACGGGATTTATCGGCGCGCATCCAGGCGCCGGGGACCCCGCTCCAGTGTCGTCATTCAACCGGGTCGACCGGCGCCGCCCTTACCCCGGATCCATGCCAGGCCTGAGGCTGCCGGGGCCGAATGCCAACTTTTTCGCACATTTTCGACCCGGCCCATCGGGAATTCCCCGATGGGGATGGGAAAAACCCCTGATAGACCCCCGGAAGACCCCGAATGACAATGGAATAAGACGACTTTCGGTAACCGTGGATTTGGGAGTATAGTCCTCGCAAACAACTCATAAAAACCTATGTGTCTCCAACACACCCTAAAAGAAAGGAAATAAATCATGAACGCACCGGTCGATTTCAAAGCGATAGAGGGAATGTTCAGACGGCATTACAAGCAGATCGAGGTCACGTTCGATCCCGAGCACGCCGTAGCGTGGACCTACATGAAGCCCTCGGGCGCACCGTGTTTCAACCTCGGCATGCTCGAAGAGCTACGCGCCCACGACAGCGCCATCGAATCCTGCGGCGGTCGCGTGCTGTACAAGGACCACCTGCATCAGATTCATTACTACGTTGGCGGATCCAGGGTCGAGGGCATATTCAGCCTGGGCGGAAACCTCGCGAATTTGGTGGAGCTGATCAAGGCGGGCGACCACGACACGCTCATGTACTATGCCAAGCTTTGTGTCGACAACATGTACCAGCGGATCTGCGGCTACAACAGCCCGATGATCACCATTTCGCTGGTGCAGGGGGAAGCGCTCGGCGGCGGATTCGAAACCGCACTCTCCTCAAACGTCATTGTCGCCGAGCGGCGCTCGCGGATGGGCCTGCCCGAAATCCTGTTCAATCTGTTTCCCGGCAACGGCGCCTACAGTCTGCTCGCCAGGCGCGTGGGGATGAAACGCGCCGAAGAGATGATCCTCTCCGGCCGTGTCTACACCGCCGAGGAGCTGCACGAAGCGGGTGTCGTTGACGTGCTCGCAGAAGACGGGACCGGGGAGGCGGCCGTGCGGGACTACATTCGACGCAACGAGCGGCGCCGCAATGGCATGCAGGCTGTGTTCAGCTGCCGCCAGCATTTCCACCCCGTGACCCACGAGGAGTTGCTCAACATCGCCAATGTATGGGTCAGTGCGGCGCTCCGCCTGGAAGAGAAGGATCTCAAGCTGATGAGCCGCCTGGCACGCGCGCAGGCAAAGCTCGTCCCGGGCGGCGCGGCGGCGCGGCCGGATGCGGTCGAAATACAGGAGGAAATGCAGTACGCGACAGCCTGAGCGCGGCTGTGCATCTCCGCCCGAAGCATGGGCGCTCGCGCGCTTGAGCCATGACCTGCCGGGGCCGGATCCGATCCGTCCCGACCGGTGCGTTAGGACGCGCCCCGGTGGGGCTCATGCGCAGCGAGTCTTGTTCCCTCGCCTGATGGAGGAACCCTGGCGATGCGCAAAAGCGCTCGAATGAAACACGCCGCGCTAGTTGCGAAATGCCTTCAATAGAAGGCTCGCGTTGGTTCCACCGAATCCGAAACTATTGGAAAGTATGGTGTCCAGTTCCGTGAACTTGGGGGTCGTTACGACCGGCAATCCCGCGAATTCGGGATCGAGTTCTTCGATGTTGATGGAAGGGGCAATGAAGCGATGCTCGAGCATGCCTATGCAAAAGATCGTCTCCAGTGCCCCGGCCGCACCCAGGGGATGACCGGTCATCGATTTTGTCGATGAGAACGGCGGCGGTTTGCCGTCGAACACTTCCTTCATTGCCTCGACTTCAGCGACGTCACCTTTGGCAGTCGCCGTGCCGTGCGTGTTAACGGCACCGACGTCTCGAGGACTCATACCGCTGCCTTCTATGGCGTTGCGCATGCTCTTGGCGGCGTGCATCCCGGTCGGCTCCGGCATCACCATGTCGAAACCATCCGAGCTTGTCCCGAACCCGACGATCTCGGCGCGCACGCGAGCCCGACGCGCCAACGCCTGGTCCCAGGCCTCGAGTACGACGATCCCCGCACCACCCCCGATCACGAACCCGTCGCGCGCGACGTCATACGGGCGCGATGCCCGTTGCGGGCACTCGTTGAATTTCGTGGCGAGCGCGAATCGAAGGGCCTGAAAACCCGCGGCAATCAAAGGGTGCACTTCTTCTCCACCCCCTGCGATGGCACGGTCGACTATGCCGTAACGAATAAGCTCGTATGCCGTGCCGATGCTGTGCGAGGAGGTCGAACAGGCAGAGCTGATCGAATAACTGCGTCCGTGGACCTTGAGCAGGTTGGCCACCGCCGCGCTCGAAGCGCTGGCCATACTCTTCAGCACGACAAGCGGGCTGAGCTTCGCAATCTCTCCGGAATTGAGCTGTCGCCCTGCCGTATAGATGGATTCCACGCTTCCGATTCCCGTACCGACGATACACGCGGTTCTGTCGGACCGCACGTCGACCTCGGAAAGCCCGGAATCGCCGACGGCATCGAGCGCGGCGAGGCAGCAGTATTTGGATGCTTCCGAAATCGCGGGACGCAGTTTTTTCGGGATGAGCGAGCACTCGAACTTGGTCTCGACGTCCAGGATCGTACCCGCCACCCGGCTCTTCAGGCCCAGGTTTTCCCACTCCGGCATGGCGCGGATGCCGCTTACCCCGTTTTGGAGAGCCCTCACCACCTGACCATAATCGTGCCCAAGGCACGATACGAGACCGACTCCCGTGATTGCTACTCGCCGAAGAGCCATTGACTCAGACTGCGTCACGCCTGCCGATTCTGCCGCTTCCTGCCCTCGATCGCCTTGAAAAGATCGCCGATCGTCTGTATGCGGCCAAGTTCCTCATCGTCGATGTCGATCGCCAACTCATCCTCCAATTCGGAAGCCAATGTGATCAAAATCAGTGAACTGATGTCCAGATCCTGTCGAAGCGATGTCGCGTCGTCGACGTCGGCCGCGGTAAGTTTTGCATCGGATGCGGCCAGAAGACGCTGGATTACTCGGTCACGCAGTGACAAGTCAGCCATAGTTTCTCGCACCGCCCCTTATCCATGTTACGTCCCCGTCTCAGCGGGCCGCGCTCTGGCTTTTCTTGAGATAATCGAGGAGCGAAGCGCGCGCCTGCTGAAACTGCTCCCGCACCACCTTTAGGGCGCGTGGTCCGCCCGCTTGCATTTCCGATGTCGTCTGACCGCTGATTCCGACGCAGGTCTGGCACAGCTGCTCGGCTCCGAGCGTAACCGCCGAGCCCTTCATGGCGTGCACGAGGTCCCTGAGCGTCTCGTATTGCTCCGCCGCTACTGCGGCCTCCATCTGCCGCAGCAGCGCCTCGCCGTCCTGGATGAATCCGTTGAGGAGTTCCGGCATGAAGGTGCTATCCGCGCTGATGAGCTCGAGCTCCGAGAGCGTCGCCGGATTGATGACCACCTGGGTTTTCTGGGCGTCTTCGCCGGACGCCGCCAGAGCGGTCGCGCGCTTCGCAATCAGGCTCGCGATGGTATCAAGCAGGCGGCGAGCCTCGATCGGTTTGGACAAGAAAGCATCGATCCCCGCCTCCTCGCATTCCTTCATCGTCTCGGAGGTAACGTCCGCCGAAAGCATGATGATCGGGACCTGTACCGCCTCCGGATCCATGAAACGGTAAGCCCGCGCGGCGTCGAGCCCGCCGAGCTCGGGCATGTTGAGATCCATAATCACCACATCGAACCGCTCGTTCTCAAGGACATCGAGCGCCTGCTCCCCGTCGTCCACGACCCGGACTCTGTGCCCGGCGCGCTCGAGTATCCCGACGATGACGCGCTGGTTCACCGCGTTGTCTTCCGCCACGAGGATTTGGTAGCGGCGCCGGTTGGCGTCGCGGGCGGCGTAGTAATCGCTGAGCGAAATGACGCCT
>DATHHZ010000540.1:0-15499 GCA_035316965.1 Burkholderiales bacterium
CTAATCGACCTTCGCCCCCGAGAATTTCACGACTTTCGCCCACTTCTGGATATCCTGCTCCAGGAACTTTCCGAATTCTGCCGGCGTCATGCGCATCGGAACGGCACCCTGCTTGGCCCAGAGCTCCTTCACGTCTGGCAAGCTGGCGATTTTCTGGATCTCGGAATTTAGAATGTCGACGACCGGTTTCGGGGTCGCAGTCGGGGCCATTATCCCCAGCCAAATGACCGCGTCGTAACCGGGCAGGCCGGCTTCGTCCAGGGTCGGTACTCCAGGCGTGATTGAGGAACGCGTCTTTCCGGAGGTGGCGATGGGGCGAACCCTGCCTGCCTGCGCGAGCGGCGCCATTGTCGTAATTGCGTCGAACATCATCTGCACGTCGCCTGTGAGGACACTGGTGCGTGCTTCAGCGCTTCCTTTGTGCGGCACGTGTACCACGTCGATTCCGGCCATCGCCTTGAACAGCTCGCCCGCCATGTGATACGGCGTGCCCGGTCCGGAGGAAGCGTAATTGAGAGCGCCCGGTTTGGATTTGCTGAGCGCGATGAGCTCCTTCAGGTTGTTCGCTGGTACCGAAGGGTGAACCACAAGAAGGAGGTCGGAATAGTTGATCGGCGAGATCGGCGCGAGGTCCCGCGTCAGGCTGTAGGGCTTCTTCGTGAACAGTGATTCGTTTACCGTGTGCGTATTCGACATCATGAGGAGCGTGTATCCGTCGGGGGCGGATTTCGCCACCACGTCGGTGCCGATGATCGCACCGGCGCCAGGCCGGTTCTCGATTACAAAGGGTTGTGCGAGAGTCTTTTGCAGGCGGTCGCCGATGAAACGCGCGTAGATGTCCGCCGGTCCGCCGGTAGAGTAGGGCACGACTATTTTCACCGGCTTCGCCGGGTAGGCAGCCTGAGCGAACACGTCGGTCGCGGCGCAAACAGCCAGCACAAGTCCGGCGATTTGGCGCAGCAACTTGTTGAAAGGCATGATTCCATCCTCCTGCTATCTGGCACCGGCATCGGCCGCCGGCTCCGCACCGGCGCCCGCGCCATACGGTGACCGGGCCTGGGATTTGCCCGGTGCCGGAGTAGGGGGTTCCATCTTTCGCAGCGCTTCGATCCGTGCGGGAGGTACAGAAGTCGGATAGCCCGCTGAATCGAGCAGGCCGTTCAGGAGGCTTTCCTGAAACCCGGTTTGCAACTGGTTGCCGACGACCAGCAACGGCAGATCGGTTTTGCCGGACAGCCTCTTCACCTCATCGATATCCTTTTGAGTGACGACGCTGACTTCCCTGAAAGGGACCGCGCGCTTGACGAGCAACGCGCGCGCTTGGTCGCAGGGGGCACCGCAATCCGGGAGGGAATACAGAGTTACGGGAAAGTTCTTCGCCGCCACCTGCGTCGCATAAGGCAGATTCGAGACATCGACTCCGCCCCCGCGAAAACTCTTTCGTTGTACGTTTCTTGCGTCCGGGGGCGGGGGTGTCTGCGTATAGTGAACCCTACCGTCTTGATCCACCCAGCGATAGGCCTGACCGAAAGCGTTGGCGCAGACAGTCGAGAGGATCGCTGCGGCGACGAACAGGATGCGCATGCGGTAAGGGTCCTCAGGGCGCGATCATACCATTGTGACGCAGCAGTGCTTCGATTCTCGGCTCGCGGCCTCGAAATGCCTTGAACGATTCGAGCGCCGGTCGGCTGCCGCCGACGGCGAGGATCTCGTCGCGGAATCGCGCGCCGGTGTCGGAGTCGAGCACCCCGTTCTCTTCGAACACACTGTACGCGTCGGCGGAAAGCACCTCGGCCCACTTGTAACTGTAGTAACCGGCAGCGTAAGCTCCCGAGAAGACGTGCGAGAAGTTGTTCAGGAAACGGTTGTAGTCCGGCGGCATGGCCACGGCGACTTTCGCCCTGATTTCGTGGAGCAGCTGCAATGGCGTCTTTGCCCCCGCGGGGTCGTAGTCATGGTGTAAATGCATGTCGCTCAATGCGAACTCGATCTGGCGCACGGTCTGCATGCCGCTCTGAAAATTCCTTGCTGCCAGCATCTTGTCGAACAAACTGCGCGGTAAGGCTTCTCCGCTTTCGACGTGAGCGGTCATGCGGGCGAGCACGCCCCATTCCCAGCAGAAGTTCTCCATGAACTGGGAAGGCAGCTCGACCGCGTCCCATTCGACACCGCGTATTCCGGAGACGCCCAGATCGTCGATTCGCGAGAGCAGATGGTGCAATCCATGGCCAAATTCGTGAAACAGGGTCATGACTTCGTCGTGCGTGAACAGCGCGGGCTTGTTCCCGACCGGTGCGGGAAAGTTGCAGACGAGATGCGCAACCGGGGTCCGGAGGCCGCCGGGCATCCGCTGCCGCGTGATCGCCTCGTCCATCCACGCACCGCCGCGCTTGGTTTCGCGCGAATACAGATCCAGATAAAACTGTCCGATGAGGCTCTCGTCCGAGTCGGTAATCCGGAAAAAACGCACATGCGGATGCCAGGTTTCGGCCGCGTCCGGAAGAATGCGAATGCCGTAGAGGCGCTCGACAAGCCGGAACATGCCTTCCAGCACCTTGGGTTCCGGGAAATACCGCTTCACTTCCTGATCGGAAAACGCGTAGCGTTTCGCGCGCAGTCTTTCCGATGCGAACGCGATATCCCAAACCTGCAGTTCCTGGATTCCGAGCTCCGCGCGTGCGAACTCCTCCAGTTCAGCATAATCCCTGCGTGCGTGAGGCAGCGCCCTCGCGGCGAGATCATTGAGGAAGTCGAGCGCAGCTTCGGGTGACTCGGCCATTTTCGGAACGAGCGAAAATTCCGCGAAACTCTCGTAACCAAGCAGTCGCGCCTTCTCTTTTCGCAGGCGAAGCTCGCGAACGATGATCGAGGTGTTGTCGAGTTCCGGATCTCCAAATTCGCTCGCGCGCGTGACGTGCGCGCGATACAGCTTTTCGCGCAGGTCGCGATTCTCGGCGTATTGCATCAGGGGCCCGTATGACGGCGCGTGCAAGGTGAACTTCCACCCCTCCTGGCCATCCTTACGCGCCCCTTCTTCGGCCGCTTCGAGTACGTCCTCGGGGACGCCGAGCAGCGCTCCGCGGTCGGCGATCAATGCCGAAAACGCATTGGTTGCATCAAGCAGATTCTCGGAAAACTTGGCTTCGAGCGCTGCAAGTTCCTCCTGGATTTCGGCAAAGCGCCGCTTGTTCTGAGGCGCCAGTTCGGCTCCTCCAAGACGATAGTCGCGCAAGTCGTTCTCGACGATCTTGCGCTGCGCTTGTGACAACTCCTCGAAACCCTTCGAAGCGCGCAGAGCCTTGAATTTCTCATAGAGGTGAAGATTTTGCGCGAGCTCGGTACGGTACCGCGTGATTTTCGGCAGGTTCGCGTTGTAGGCATCGCGGATCGCGGCGCTGTCGTCCACTGCGTGCAGGTGAGCGACCACGCCCCAAGCGCGCCACAGCCGTTCATTGGCGTTTTCCAGCGGATCCGCGAACTCGTTCCAGGAAGCAACCGTGGCCTTCGTCGTGAGCCTGGCGATCAGGGCGCGGTTCTCGACGAGCAGCTGATCGATCGCGGGGGCGACGTGCTCCGGCCGGACTGATCTGTAGCGCGGCAGGTCCGAGAAATCGAGCAACGGATTGACAGTCATTTTCGGGTTCAACGCCTAAGTTCTCCGATTGAGAGCACAGAACTTTGCTCCGCCGTGTCAGGTACTGCCCCGGGTGGCCGAGGCGCGCTCGGCTGACATTACCGTGTTCTCAAGCAACATTGCGATCGTCATGGGGCCGACTCCGCCGGGCACTGGCGTGATGCACAAAGCGGTTCCCAGTACGCTCTGGAAATCCACGTCCCCGGCGAGTTTGCCATCCGCAAGCCGGGTGATACCGACGTCGATGACGACGGCCCCAGGCTTCACCATGCCGGCTGTGACGAGCCGGGGTCTACCCGTCGCCACCACGAGAATGTCCGCTTGGCTGGTCATCGCGCCCAGATCGGGGGTTCTGGAGTTGCAAATGGTGACCGTGGCGCCCCTTTGCAAGAGCAGCAGTGCCATCGGTTTGCCGACGATGTTGCTGCGGCCGACTACGACGGCGTGGCGCCCCTGCACGTCGATTTCCTCGTGCTCGATCAGCTTCATCACTCCGAGGGGCGTGCAGGGCACGAAGCGAGGACTGCCGAGCGCGAGCAGGCCCATATTGGTGGGATGGAATCCGTCTACGTCCTTCGCCGGGGCCAGGGCGTCGACCACCCGCTCCGCCGAAAGTCCCGCAGGCAACGGGAGCTGCACGAGGATGCCATGGATACGACTGTCGCGGTTCAGAGTCCGGATGCGCCCGAGGAGCATCGATTCAGCTGCGTCGGCCGGCAATTCGATGTGCTCCGAATAGAGCCCCACTTCGCCGCAGGCCTTCATCTTGTTCCGCACATAGATTCTGGAAGCCGGGTGGTTCCCGACTTGCAGCACCGCGAGACCGGGGCGCACACCCATCGCCGCAAGCGCGGCGACACGTCGAATCAGCCCGGCGCGTAACTCGCGCGCAATGGCGTTGCCGTCAATGGTGCGGGTCTGCATGGGAGAGAATCGACGCGGCGAACAGGGAAGACGCGCATTCTAGCATCCGCAGTTTCCCGGCCTTAGCCAAGCCGAAGTTCGATCTCTTTGATTGCGCGAGGCGCGTTTTCGTATAATGCGAAATGCTCTTTCATAATAGGGTACAAGGTGCAATTGATCCTGTAAGGCCGGCAGGGTAAGCTTCAAGCGATTCTCCGCAAGTCTCACACTCCCGCCCATACCTTCGCGCCGAGAGGGAAACGTCATGTCCGCGCTGCCTGAATTCTCCGCCGCCAACGATCCCGACGCCCAGGAAACGCAGGAATGGCTCGATGCGCTCGAGGCCGTTCTCGAACGCGAAGGCCCCGAGCGCGCCCACTACCTGCTCGAGAAGCTGGTCGACAAGGCGCGCCGCACAGGCGCTTACATTCCTTTTTCGCTCAACACGGCGTACCTGAACACGATTCCCCCCCATCTGGAGGAACGCTCGCCCGGGGATCACGCACTGGAGGAACGCATCCGTTCTTTTTGCCGCTGGAACGCTATGGTGATGGTGGCGAAGGCGAACAAGTCCGACGACGAGCTCGGCGGACACATCGCGAGTTTCGCTTCGGTCGGGACGCTGTTCGGCATCGGCTTCAACCATTTCTGGCACGCGCCGCACCAGGGACATGGCGGCGACCTGGTGTACTTCCAGGGCCATTCCTCGCCTGGCATCTATGCGCGCGCCTTTCTCGAAGGTCGATTCACCGAAGAACAGCTGCTTAACTTCCGCCGCGACGTCGACGGCAAAGGAATTTCTTCTTACCCGCATCCATGGCTGATGCCCGATTTCTGGCAGTTCCCGACGGTCTCGATGGGCCTCGGGCCGATCCAGGGCATCTACGTGGCGCGGTTTCTGAAATACCTTCATGCACGGGGCTTTGCCGATACCGAGAACCGCAAGGTGTGGGTGTTCTGCGGCGACGGCGAGATGGACGAACCGGAATCCCTGGGCGCGATCGGCCTCGCGGTGCGTGAAAAGCTCGACAACTTGATTTTCGTCGTGAACTGCAATCTCCAGCGCCTCGACGGTCCGGTGCGTGGTAACGGCAAGATCATCCAGGAGCTCGAAGCCGATTTCCGCGGGGCGGGTTGGAACGTCATCAAGCTAATTTGGGGCTCGTACTGGGATCCTCTGTTCGCTCGCGATGTCGAAGGCCGGCTGCTTCGGGTCATGGAAGAAACGGTCGACGGCGAGTACCAGAACTACAAGGCCAACGACGGCGCCTTCGTTCGCAAGCATTTCTTCGGCAAGGACCCGAAACTGCTCGAGATGGTATCGCGCATGACCGACGAGGACATCTGGCGCCTGAACCGGGGCGGGCACGACCCTCACAAGATCTACGCAGCCTACGCGGCGGCAGTGAAGCACAAGAACCAGCCCACGGTGGTCCTCGCCAAGACCATCAAGGGCTACGGCCTGGGCAAGCAGGGTCAGGCAAAGAATCCGACCCACCAGCTTAAGAAGATGGACCTCGCAACCATCCGCGAGATGCGCGACCGCTTCAACGTGCCGATCCCCGACGACAAGCTCGAGGAACTGCCGCTCTACAAACCCAAGGATGATGATCCGATCATGGTGTACCTGCAGGAGCGCAGAAAGGCGCTTGGCGGCTACCTCCCGCAGCGCCGGCGCAGGGCGGACGGCGTTCCCGCGGTGCCGGCTCTCTCGGCGTTCGATCAACAGTTGAAGGGCTCGGAAGGCCGCGAGATCTCCACGACCATGGCGTTCGTACGCATGCTGACGGCGCTCGTGCGCGACAAGAACATCGGCAAGCACATCGTACCGATAGTTCCGGACGAAGCGCGCACTTTCGGCATGGAAGGGATGTTCCGGCAGCTCGCAATCTATTCCTCGGAAGGACAGAAGTACGAGCCGGTCGACCGCGAACAGGTGATGTACTACCGCGAAGACAAGGCGGGGCAGATTCTCGAAGAGGGCATCAACGAGGCCGGCGCATTTTCATCCTGGATCGCGGCGGCGACGTCGTACAGCCATTCGAACCTGGTGATGGTGCCGTTCTACATCTTCTATTCGATGTTCGGCTTCCAACGCATCGGGGACCTTGCCTGGGCGGCAGGGGACCAGCGCGCGCGGGGGTTTCTCCTCGGCGCCACGGCGGGCCGCACGACTCTGAATGGCGAGGGACTGCAGCACGAGGACGGACACAGCCATGTGCTGTCTTCGGTCATTCCCAATTGCATTTCCTATGATCCGACCTTTGCCCATGAGCTCGCCGTCATCATTCAGGACGGCCTGCGTCGGATGGTCACGCAGCAGGAGGACGTGTTCTACTACATTACCGTGATGAACGAAAACTACGAGCATCCCGCGATGCCGGCGGGTGTGGAGCCAGCGATTCTGAAGGGGATGTACCTCTTTCGGGAAGGCTCGAAGAGGAAAACGCGCGTGCAGCTGCTGGGCTCGGGAACGATTTTGCGCGAAGTCATTGCCGCCGGCGATCTTCTCGAGGCTGACTGGGGCGTGGCTGCGGATATCTGGAGCACCCCCAGCTTCACGGAGCTGCGCCGCGAAGGGCTCGCGGTCGAGCGCCGGAACATGCTCCATCCGGAAACGAAGCCCGAGGTCCCGTACGTGACCCAGTGCCTCGAGAAGCGCGAAGGTCCCGTGATCGCTGCTACCGACTACATCAAGACCTTTGCCGACCAGATTCGATCGTTTATCCCCGAAAGCCGCGCCTACCGAGTGCTCGGCACCGATGGGTACGGCCGCTCGGATTCCCGCGCCAAGCTGCGTCACTTCTTCGAAGTGAATCGTTACTTCGTGACAATCGCGGCGCTCAAGGCGCTCGCCGATCAGGGCGCGATCAAATCCAAGGTGGTTTCCGACGCAATCAAGAAATACGGGATCGATCCGGAAAAACCCAATCCGGTGACCGTCTGACCAGGCGACAGGTGTCCGGCGCCGGT
Organism: Burkholderiales bacterium; assembly: GCA_035316965.1. Lineage (GTDB taxonomy): Bacteria > Pseudomonadota > Gammaproteobacteria > Burkholderiales > SG8-39 > VBDM01. Next base: position 7,511 of record DATHHZ010000540.1, read on the forward strand.
CCCGACTCCGGAAGCGTACAAGCATGGGAACCCCAAGAGAGATTCTCGTCCCCGACATCGGCGACTTCAAAAACGTCGACGTCATCGAGGTCCTGGTCAAGCCGGGCGATACGGTACAGCCGGAGCAGTCGCTCATCAGCGTGGAATCGGACAAGGCGACGATGGAGATTCCTTCGCCGGCTGCGGGCGTCGTAAAGGAAATGCGGGTCAAGACCGGCGACAAGGTTTCACAAGGTAGTCCGATCCTCATCCTTGAAGAGACGGAAGCTGCCCCGGTAGCGCCAGCAAAATCGGCCCCGAAGCCTCAAGAGGCACTCACGGCAAAGCCTGCCCCGGTGCTTGCGGTGGTCCCGGCAACGGTGCCCGCCGTGCCCGCGGTCGGCAGGTCCGAACCGGCCACCAACGCATCTGTGCCGGCCCCCGGAACGACCCCGCACGCCAGCCCCTCGGTGCGCAAGTTCGCGCGCGAGCTGGGCGTCGACCTCGTCAAAGTGAAGGGCTCCGGCCCGAAGGGCCGCATCACGCAGGAAGACGTGCAAGCCTTCGTCAAGAGCATGATGAAGGGCGCGCAAGCGGCACCGGCGCCCGTCGCGCGCGGCGGGCTCGTTCTGGATCTGCCGGAGTGGCCGCAGGTGGATTTCGCGAAGTTCGGTCCGGTCGAGGCGAAGCCGCTGTCCCGCATCAGAAAGCTGTCGGGTGGGTTCCTGCATCGCAACTGGGTCTCCATCCCGCACGTCACCCAGCACGACGAGGCCGACATCACCGAGCTCGAGGCATTCCGCAAAGAGAACGCGCAGGTCGCGGAAAAAGGAGGCTTCAAACTCACCATGCTCGCGTTCCTGGTGAAAGCTTCGGTGAACGCGCTGAAGGAGTTTCCGGAGTTCAACGCCTCGCTCGACAAGACCGGCGAGAACCTGATCGTCAAGAAGTACTATCACATCGGAGTCGCGGTCGATACGCCCGACGGCCTGCTGGTGCCCGTGATCCGCGACGCCGACCGCAAGGGCGTTTTCGATTTGGCGAAGGAGCTGGCTGAAATTTCCAAGGCCGCGCGCGAGAAAAAACTCAAGCCCGACAGCATGCGCGGCGGCACCTTCAGCATCTCCAGCCTTGGCGGCATCGGCGGCACGGCGTTCACGCCCATCATCAACGCACCCGAAGTAGCGATTCTCGGCGTGGCGAGATCGCAGATGCGGCCGGTCTACAAGGACGGCACCTTCGTTCCGCGGCTCATGCTGCCCCTTTCGCTGGCATACGACCATCGCGTCATCGACGGCGCCGCCGGCGCGCGCTTCACGACCTATCTGGCCTCAGTCCTCTCCGACATCCGCCGCACCCTTTTATGAGGACGGCGTGGCGCAGATGATCGAAGTAAAAGTACCGGACATCGGCGATTTCAAGGACATAGACATCATTGAAGTTCTGGTGAAACCCGGTGACCGAGTGGCCAAGGAAGCCTCCCTCATCACGCTGGAGTCCGACAAGGCGACGATGGAAATTCCTTCCTCGGACGCCGGCGTCGTCAAGGAGCTGCGGGTGAAGGTCGGGGACAAGGTCTCTCAGGGGTCAGTCATCGCCGTGCTCGAGGCAGAGAGTGCCGTGGCGGCGCCCTCCGCACCGCGTTCAGCCGCCCCTGTGGCGCCGCAGATTTCCGCACCTGCCGCAGCCAAGGCCTACGGTGGCGCAGCCGACATGACTTGCGACATGCTGGTGCTGGGCTCCGGTCCCGGCGGTTATTCGGCCGCCTTCCGCGCCGCCGACCTCGGCTTGAACAGCATCCTGGTCGAGCGTTATCCGACGCTCGGCGGCGTCTGTCTGAATGTGGGCTGCATCCCGTCGAAAGCGCTTCTGCACATTGCTGCTGTCATGGACGAGGCAAAACATCTTTCCGAGCACGGCATCGGTTTCGGGGAGCCCAAGGTGGATCTCGATGCGTTGCGCGCGTGGAAGAACAAGGTGGTCGGCAAGCTGACCGGAGGGCTTACGGGCATGGCGCGCTCGCGCAAAGTGACGGTGCTGCAGGGTACCGGAGCTTTCGTAGGACCGAACCATCTCGCCGTGGAAGCGAAGGACGGGCGCAAGGTCGTCGCATTCAGGAACGCGATCATCGCAGCCGGATCGCAGTCGGCGAAGCTCCCCTTCATTCCGGAGGACCCGCGAATCGTCGACTCGACGGCGGCGCTTGAGCTGCGGCAACGGCCGAAACGCATGCTCGTGATCGGCGGCGGCATCATCGGCCTGGAAATGGGCACGGTGTATTCCACCCTCGGCGCCCGGTTGGATGTGGTCGAGGTGCTCGATGGCCTGATGTCCGGGGTAGACCGGGACTTGGTCAAGGTATGGCAGACGTTCAACGTGCGCCGCTTCGACAACGTGATGCTGAAGACCAGGACTACCAAGGTGGAAGCCGTGAAGGAAGGACTGAGGGTGTCTTTCGAAGGCGAGAATGCTCCGGCCAAGCCGCAGCTCTACGACATCATCCTTGTTTCCGTGGGCCGGACTCCCAACGGCAGGAAGATCGGCGCCGACGCCGCCGGCGTAGCGGTGAACGAGCGTGGCTTCATCCCCGTGGACGCGCAAATGCGCACCAACATTCCGCACATCTACGCGATTGGCGATATCGCCAAGCTGCCCATGCTGGCGCATAAGGCGGTGCACGAAGGTCATGTCGCAGCGGAAGCCGCTGCGGGGCAGAAATCCTACTTCGACGCGCGCGTGATCCCCTCGGTGGCGTACACCGATCCTGAGATCGCCTGGGCGGGACTAACCGAGGAGGAAGCGAAAAAACAGGAAGTCAAGTTTGGAGTTGCCAGATTTCCTTGGGCAGCCTCGGGACGCGCCATCGCCAACGGCCGCGACGAGGGCTTCACCAAGCTGATCTTCTCCGAGGAGTCGCACCGCCTGATTGGCGGCGCCATCGTCGGAGCTGGAGCGGGCGATCTCATCAGCGAGATTGCGCTCGCCATCGAAATGGGCGCCGACGCGGTCGATATCGGCAAGACCATCCATCCGCATCCGACGACGAGCGAATCGGTTGGAATGGCAGCAGAGCTGTATGAAGGCGTGTGCACGGATCTGCCACCGTCGAAACGGCGATGACCCGGGACGAGCTCAAGCAGGCAGTCGCCCGCGAGGCGATCAAGCACGTGGTGGAGGACGCCGTGATCGGCGTCGGCACCGGATCCACCGCCAATTTCTTCATCGACGAGCTGGCCAAGATGAAGAATCGCATCGCTGGCGCAGTGGCGAGTTCGGAGAGATCCGCCGAGCGGCTGAAGGGTCACGGCATTCGCGTCTTGGATCTCAACAGCGTCAACGAGCTGCCGGTCTACATCGACGGCGCGGACGAGATCACCGAGCATCTCGCAATGATCAAGGGCGGGGGCGGCGCGCTCACGCGAGAGAAAATCGTCGCCGCGGTGGCGAAAAAGTTCGTTTGCATTGCGGACGAATCGAAGCTCGTGCCGGTGCTTGGAAAATTTCCGCTGCCGGTCGAGGTGATTCCAATGGCGCGTGCCTATGTGGCGCGCCAGATGGTTAAGCTCGGCGGCCAGCCCAAGCTGCGCGAGGGCTTTGCCACCGACAACGGCAACATCGTCCTCGACGTGTGGGGCCTGTCCATCCTCAACCCGGTCGAGCTAGAAACGGCGGTCAACAATATCACCGGCGTCGTTACCAACGGATTGTTCGCCCGGCGCGGAGCGGATCTGCTCTTACTCGGAACCAAGACGGGCGTGAGAACGATCGCCCGGAAGTAGAGCGCCTACTTGTCCGGCGGCACGTAGCCGGAAGCCACGTCGGCTCCGGGTCCGAAGAAATGCTTCTCCATCTGCTCGGCGAGATATTTCCGCGCGCGCGGGTCGGCGAGGTTCAGCTTGTTCTCGTTGATGAGCATGGTCTGGTGCTTGATCCAGGCCTGCCAGGCTTCCTTGGAGACGTTCTCGTAGATGCGCTTGCCGAGCTCGCCCGGGTAGGGCGGGAAGTCGAGCCCTTCCGCGTCGCGGCCGAGCTTGATGCACTTCACCATCCGTGCCATTTTCGCAACCTCGATTCTGGTATCAGGTCGATTTTAAGTCTGCTTTACTAAAATCTTCGAACGCCGCTGATAGTTGTACAGCGCTTTCTTTTCCCTCGGCAGCACGGTGATATTCGCTTCGGCGAACCCGCGCTCTATGAACCAATGGGTTGCACGCGTAGTGAGTACGAACAGCTTTTTCAGCTTGCGGGTGCGCGCCTGTGTCTCGATATGGCGCAGTAAGCGTTCTCCGTAACCTGCGTCGCGGTAATCGGGCCGCACCGCGAGGCAGGCAAGCTCGCCGGCGCGGGCGTCGGGAAAGGGGTAGAGCGCGGCGCAGCCGACTATCACCCCGTCGTGCTCAATCAACGAAAAGCGCCCGATCTCGCGTTCGAGCAGTTCACGCCCACGGCGCACGAGCGTCCCGTCTTCCTCGAGCGGCTCGATCAGCTTGAGAACGCCCCCCGCGTCGTCAATCTTGGCCGGACGCAGCTTCACCACCTTGTCGGCGGTGATCATGGTGCCCGAGCCCTCATGGGTGAACAATTCGATCAGCAGAGCGCCGGGGACTGTCCGGCTGATGATGTGGGCGCGTTGCATCCCTCCGCGCACGGCCTCGACGGCGTGTGCGAGATAGAGCCGCGTATCGTCCGACAGGCGGTTGCCGCGCGCGAGCAGCCCGGCTGCCTCCTCCGCCGTGAGCTCCTGGAGCAACTCGCCTTCCTTGTCCTGCACGGGCGCGTCGGAGAAGAAGATCAGTTTCTCGGCGTGGAGCGCCGTCGCCGTTGCTACCGCCACATCTTCCATGGCGAGGTTGAAGACCTCGCCTGTGGGCGAATAACCGACTGGCGATACGATCGCTATGTTGCCGGCGTCCAGACACCCCGCGATTGCCTGCGCATCGACCTTGCGCACGGAGCCGGTGTACTGGAAGTCGATGCCGTCGTGCACACCTATCGGCTGCGCCGTGATGAAATTTCCCGAGACGCTATTGATCGCAGCGCCCGCCATGGGCGAGTTGGGAAGACCTAGGGACAGTAACGCGTCGATCTCCACGCGCAACAGCCCGACAGCCTCCTTTACGCATTCGAGCGCAATGGGATCCGTGATGCGCAGGCCCTTCGCGTAGCGCGAGCGGAGCTTGCGGCGCTTGAGCTGCGCCTCGATCTGCGGGCGTGAGCCGTGTACCAGCACCACGCGGATGCCGGTGCTATGAAGTAGGCTGATGTCATGTGCGAGGTCGACGAACCTGCGCTCGGCGAAGATCTCTCCGCCAAATGCAAGTACGAAGGTCTTCCCGCGGAACGCGTGGAAATACGGGGCAACAGAGCGAACCCAGCTGACGAACTGGGTAGGATGGGACGGCATGGTTGTGGGCTGTTCTTAAGGAACTCGGATTCTAGCCAGTTGCTCCCGGCAGATACAGCGCGCCCGGCGTGCAGAGGCTAACAATCGCCCCACAGCGCCTGCATCGCTGCGATTGTTGCGAGGGGCGCGGTCTCCGTGCGAAGCACCCGCGGCCCGAAGCGGACCGGAAGGAACCCCCTCTTTTCGGCGCGCTGCCGCTCCTCGGGGGCGAGCCCTCCCTCCGGCCCTACCAGCAAAGTCACCTTGCTGGGCGGTTCAAGCTGTTTCAAGCTTCGATCGGCATCGGGCGTCAGGAGTAGCCGAAGCCCATCGCCGTCTGCCTGGTCCAGAAAAGCATCGAGGTCGATGATCGCCGCAACCTCGGGTACGTGGTTGCGCCCGCATTGCTCGCAGGCGGCAATGACCACGTTGCGCCAGTGGGCGACGCGCCTGTCGGCGCGATCGCTCGAGAGTTTCACTATAGAGCGCTCACTCGCGATCGGCACTATCCTGGAGACGCCAAGCTCCGTAGATTTCTGCAAGGTAGCGTCCATCCGGTCTCCGCTCGATACGCATTGAGCGAGCGCGATGGAAAGAGGCGACTCGCGTTCCGGCGTCTGCCTCGATATCACGCAGGCACGCGCATCGCCACGGGAAACCCGTGTCAGCTCGGCGGAGAATTCCCCGCCCTCTCCGTTGAACAAGACCACCGCGTCACCGCGGCGCAGGCGCAGGACCGCACAATGACGTGCCACCCGCTCCGGCAAATCGATCTCGGCGCCGAGGGAAAGTTGCACTGGCGCAAAAAACCGCGGGACAACGCGAGATGGAAGGCCTTTCATGTCGCGATTTTATCCAACGCCGACCCTGGCCTTGACTCCCCCCTGTAACCCACTGATTCCAAGGAAACTACGGCTTTTTTCGGCGCGGCGCTGCTATAATCCGACCAATAAGAATAGTTTCTGGGGAGAACGGCTTACGTAGGAGACCGGTAGCACCAATTGCTCTCGTTGCGCTGCCGCCCAGGCAAGGAAATGGGCGGCTCAAGACTGCGACGATATCGAGCACCCTTGCTTGCACCCGGCTTGCGCCTGCTCCAAGAGTTGCGATTTGCCTAAGCGGCCGCACGATGATCTGGAAAGGAAGCCAAAAATGAAGCTTTGTCGTTACGGCAGGAACGGGTTCGAGAAACCAGGCGTCATCGACGCGCAAGGTCAGTTGCGCGATTTGTCAGGGGTCCTCTCCAACATCGACCAGGATACGATTTCCTCCAAAGGGCTGACGAAGCTCCGCAAGATTCGTCCGGAATCGCTGCCTCTGGTGCGCGGCAACCCGCGCTTCGGCGTGCCCTATACCGGGATCTCCAAGTTCGTCGCCATCGGTCTGAATTACGTCGATCACGCGCACGAGGCGGGTCTGCAAATACCCGCTGAACCGGTAGTTTTCATGAAAGCGACGACGTGCATCAGCGGTCCGAACGATGACATCCAGCAGCCGCGCAGCTCCACCAAGCTCGATTACGAGGTCGAGATCGCGATCGTCATCGGGACGCGCGCCGAATATGTAACGGAGGACGAGGCTCTGGATCACGTCGCCGGTTACACGATCGTGAATGACGTATCCGAGCGTGCTTTCCAGTTGCAGTCCTCTCAGTGGGACAAAGGCAAGGGATGTGACACCTTCGGACCGATCGGACCATGGCTCGTCACGACCGACGAGATCACCAATTCCCAGGTGCTCGATGTCTGGCTCGACGTTAACGGCGAACGCAGGCAGTCCTCCAATACCAAGAACATGATTTTCCCCTGTGCGAAGCTTGTGTCGTACGTGAGCAACTACATGACGCTGCTACCGGGTGACATCATCACCACCGGAACACCCGCCGGTGTGGCGCTGGGGATGAAGCCGACCCAGGCGTGGCTGAAGCCGGGTGACGTAGTCACTCTTGGCATCAAGGGACTCGGTGAGCAGCGGCAAAAAGTGATTCCCTACACGGGAAAATAAGCAAGCCTTTCCGTTCCGGCCCTCATGCAAACCCGATGCAGCATCATCGGGTTTGACCTGTATGTCCAGGGAACGGACTTGTTTGATCGGCCTCAGTGCGGTGCATGGACACGGCGGAAGGGGTTGCTTGCCGTGTGAAAGTCAAAAGTGTAGATTGGTTTCCAGGGGGATAAAGCGCAAGCTTTCCCCCTTTTGCTTTTTATCGGAGGCGGGCATGAGAGTGGTCGTTCTCGGGGCCGGTGTGATCGGCACGACCAGCGCGTGGTATCTCGCGCAGAGCGGCCACGAGGTCATGGTGGTGGACCGTCAGCCCGAACCTGCGCTCGAGACGAGTTTTGCAAATGGCGGGCAGATTTCGGTCAGCCACTCCGAGCCCTGGGCCAACCCGACCGCTCCTTTGACGATCCTGAAGTGGTTCGGGCGCGAGGACGCCCCGCTGCTCTTCCGGCCGCGCGCCGACCTCGCCCAATGGCTTTGGGGTTTGCGCTTCCTCTTTGAATGTTTGCCGAGCCGGACCCGTCGCAACACCGATTCCGCTTTCGCGCTTGCGCTGTATAGCCACGAGCAGCTGCGCCAACTGCGGCGCGATACGGGCATCCACTACGATTTTGATACGCGAGGCA
>DATHHZ010000541.1:0-8077 GCA_035316965.1 Burkholderiales bacterium
GTCGACAAGGAAGCGCCGATCAGGAGCCTGCGCTGGGCGATCGCGCATCTCAACGATGCGTCGGCAGCGACGCTGGCGCGCATGAAGGCTCTGGGCGTGGGCTGGGCCATGCAAGACGCGATGTACTTCGACGGCGAGCGCTTCCAGAAGGAAAAAGGCGCGGAGGCGGCGCGCCGCGCGCCCCCGCTCAAAACCGCGCTCAGGATCGGCGTGAATGTCGGGGCGGGTACCGACGCGCACCGCGTGGCCTCGTACAATCCCTTCGTCGCCCTGCGCTGGATGCTCGACGGCAAGACCGTCGGAGGCACGCCCTTGCGCGGGCCGGAAGAGACTCCGAGCCGCGAGCAGGCGCTGCGCATGTACACGCTGGGCAGCGCGTGGTTTGCCCACGAGGACGACAAGCGCGGCTCTCTGGTCGTGGGCAAGCTCGCCGATCTCGCGGTCCTGTCGAAGGACTACATGAAAGCGCCGCTCGAGGACATCGGCAGGATCGAGTCCCTGCTGACCATGGTCGGCGGAAGAATCGTGTATGCAGCCGGGCCCTACGCCGGATTCGAGGAGGGCTCACGGCGCTGAGCCGCGCGGTTTTGCGCGAGGCGTGGCGACCGTTTTGCGTGGCCTGTGTAAAATTCCTTATTTTGCGCAGTCAGCCCTGCCGGCATGGCGGGAACGCGGCGTGGCGGAAGAGGGGAGAATACGAGGTGGCGTCTAGCGAAGCGGACAAGCCCGAACGCTCTCCGCTGGTGATCCTGTTCGCCGAGATGCGCGGATTCACGGGCATGTCGGACATGCTCGATCCGGCAATCGTGCTCGGGCGCGTGGGCGAATTCGTGTCCTTGATGGCCAAGGCGGTCGAGACGCACGAGGGTGCCGTGGTGAACATTCTCAGCGACACCGTTATGGCGACCTTCACCGGGCAGGACGACGCTCAGCACGCGGTCGAGGCGGCGCAGGAAATCCAGGCCGGCTTCGCGACCCTCGCTGAGGCGTGGCAGCGCGATTTCGGCATCCGCGCGGCAGTGTCGCAGGGGCTGCACTGCGGGGACGCCGTGGTCGGATTCGCGAAAGAAAGCCCGACCCCCGAGCAGCTCTTCGTCTTCGGCGACTGCGTGAGTATCGCCAACCGCCTGCTGCACCGCGCGCGCGCGGGCGAATTCGTCCTCTCGGAGACGCTGATGGACCTCGCCGCCGAGATGGGAGTCACGATCGACGCCGAAGAACTACCGCCGCTGGAAATCCCGCGCCGCGATCCAATCAAGCTCTTCGGCGTGCTCGTCGATACGCGGCTGGATTTCACCCACGAGTAGAGCCGGCCCTCAGCGCCAGAACGCCAGGATCATTCCGACCATCTGCAGCATCACGAAGTAGTACGCGGCGTTGATCCAGAACAGCTTCCAGGATTTGCCTTCCGGGACGGCTCATCCGTGCGCGCGCTTGGCAGTCTTGGAGCGAAACGCGGAAATCTTGGCGGTTCCGTGCGCGAAAATCCTGATCTGATTGCGCCCCCGGCTTTTCGCGTCGTAGAGAGCCTTGTCAGCCGCGCGGAGCAAGGGCGCGGGTTCCGCCGCGTGATCGGGGAAGATCGCCACGCCCAGCGATGCGGTGACGCCCCTGAGACGGCCGCTTTCTTCCCGTATCGCCGAGCAAATCGCCTCGCCCCTCCTGCGCGCGCTCTGGAGAGTGGCGTTGGGAAGCACCAGCGTGAACTCCTCGCCCCCGTAGCGGCAGGCGATGTCCGTGCCCCGGATATGGCGCTTGAGCAGCGTCGCGATTTCCGTGAGCACGAAATCGCCGGCGGCGTGTCCCGCGGTGTCGTTCACCCGCTTGAAGCGGTCCAAGTCGATCATGATCACCGCGACGCGAATGCTTTCGCGTGCGGCGCGCATCAGCTCGCGGGACAAATAGTCCCGTAGAAAGCGCCGGTTGTAGAGATTGGTCAGAGGATCCCGGATCGCCTCCTCCTTGAGGGTCTTCAAGGCCTGAGCGAGCGCCTCGAAGGTGCGGCGGCGCTCGCCGACGACCGCGTTGAGCACAAGTCCCGTGGAAACCAGGGTGCCCATGAACGCGAGCAGCAGCAGGAGCGAAGTAGTCAGCGCCGCCGATGCAAACGGCCCGCGTCCCTGGAGCGTGTGCCACACCGCGATGGTGCACACCAGGGCATTCAGCGCGGTCAGCTCTCGCCCCCCGAAGCGCAGAGCCGCCCAGATCACGAACGGCAGGACCGCGAACGTGAGCGGCAGCGAAGGCAGGGTGGGGGCCAATGCGTCGCTGAAGATCGCGTAGGTCACCGCGAGCGTGGGCAGGGCGATGAGGAGCACCCGACCGGCGTAGGATAGGGGACGGGAGATGCCCGTCTGATGCCGTTCACGTACTACAGCGTTCACGTTGCACTTTTCTTTCTTGGAGAATCAGTAGATTACGGGCGCTTCTTACCGTGTAGTATAAGCTTCAAATCGCCGCTATGCCAGCCCCTAGGGTCATTCGTGAACTATGACGCGGTCGCAGGCAGAACCGGGGGGTCCATTGTGAAATATGACGCGGTCATGAAATGCGCGTCGCAGTAATCGGGGCCGGGCCGGCCGGCCTCCTGTTCTCGCTGCTCGCCAAGCGCCGCTATCCTTCCTGGCGGATCGAGGTCGCCGAGCAGAATCCCGAAGGGGCGACCTACGGATTCGGGGTGGTGTTCTCTGACGGCGCGCTGGCGTTTCTCGAGCGCGATGAGCCGCAACTCTCGAACATCATGCAGGCGGCGATGGAGCGCTGGGCGATGCAGCGCATCGTGCACCGCGACGAGCGCGTGGACATCGACGGCAACGGCTTTTCCGCCATCGGGCGTCTTGCGCTCCAGGAAATCCTGCGAAAACTGTGCCGTGACGCCGGCGTGAACGTCGGGTATGGCCGCGCCGTGACGGCGCTCGAGGAGCTCGATGGCGCCGACGTCGTCGTCGGGGCCGACGGATCGAATTCGCTGGTGCGAGGAGCACTGCAAGCGCTGTTTCAGCCGAAGATCGAGCTGCTCACCAACCGCTTCGCGTGGTACGGCACGACGCAGCCGTTCGAATGTCTCACGCTCACTTTTCGCGACAACGAGCACGGCGCATTTGTCGCTCATCATTACCGTCACGCGCCGGCAATGAGCACCTTCGTCGTCGAGTGCGATGAGGCCACCTGGAAAAGGGCAGCACTCGGCCGGATGGACGACGCCCAGTCGCGCGCGTACTGCGAGCGCGTGTTTGCGCCGGATCTGGGAGGGCATCCTCTGGTCTCGAACAAGTCGCTGTGGCGGCAGTTTCCGCTGCTGTCGAACCTGCGCTGGTCCTCGGGAAAGTTCGTCCTGATCGGCGATGCGCTGCGCACCGTGCATTTCTCGATCGGTTCCGGAACGCGCCTCGCGTTCGAGGACGCGATCGCGCTCGACCGGGCGTTCGGCGAGGCGGGCGAGGACGTGCCGCGCGCGCTCGCGGCGTTCGAGCGCGAGCGCAGGCCCGTCGTGGAAAAACTGCTCGCCGCGGCGAACGCGAGCTCGTACTGGTACGAGCGCTTTCCGGAAAGAATGCGCGAGGCGCCCTGGCGGCTCGCGTACGACTACATGACGAGAAGCGGGCGCATGACGGACGATCGCTTGCGGGAGCAGGCGCCGAAATTCATGCGAAGAGTCGAGGCGGAGAGAGAGGGCAGAAGCTGATGCGCGGCGTGCTACACTCGCGGCTACGACGGGACCCGAGAATGGACTTGGCTACGAAGGAGCAGTCAAAGAGTAGCGCCATCAGCGAGCTGCAAAGGCACCTGCAGGACGGAAGTTTCGTCGTCACCGCCGAGCTTTCCCCGCCGGTGTCCACCGATCCCGCCGAATTCATCGACCACGCGCTCGCGTTGCGCGGGCTCGTCACAGCGATCAATGTGACCGACGGCGCGGGATCGAGAGCGCACATGTCGAGTCTCGCGGCGGCGCACTTCCTGGTGCGAAGCGGCGTCGAGCCCGTTCTGCAGATCACCTGTCGCGACCGGAATCGCATTGCGCTGCAGGCCGAGCTGCTCGGCGCCGCCGCGCTCGGCATACGCAATATTCTCGCGCTGCGCGGCGACGACCCGAAGCTCGGCGACCAGCCCGACACCAAGCCCGTTTTCGACCTGGATACGACGGCCTTGCTCGCAACCGCGCAGCAGATGCGCTCGGAGCACCGGCTTCCCTCGGGCACCGAGATCAAGGGCGCCGTGAAGTTCGTGCTGGGCGCGGCGGAGCTGCCGGTCGATCCTCCGGCCGGCTGGCGTCCCAACGGATTGGTCTCCAAGATGGAAGCCGGCGCCGAATTCATCCAGACGCAGTTCTGCATGGATCCCGACGCGGTGCGGCGCTACGCGGCGCGATTGCTCGAACTGGGCGTGGCGCAAAAGCTGCCGATCCTGATCGGCATCGCCCCGATTCCTTCGGCACGCTCGGCGCGCTGGATGAGGGAGAAGCTCTTCGGGGCGATGATCCCGGACCGGGTCGTGGAGCGGCTCGAGCGCGCCGCCGACCCGAAAGCCGAGGGCAGAAGAATCTGTGTCGAGCTTCTGCAGCAGCTCGTGGAGACTCCGGGCGTGGCGGGCGCGCACGTGATGGCGCCGGCTTTCCATTCCGCGATCGGTCCCGTGATCGAGGCCTCCCGCGTCGCTGGAACGAAACGCGCGGGCGCGAGGCGCGGCTAGCTGGCGCCACCCGCGTGCCTAGGCCATGAAAATGCCGCCGTTCACGTCGATGACCGCGCCGGTCATATAGCCGGCCTCGTCGGAGGCGAGAAACGCGATTGCAGCCGCCACCTCCTGCGGGGTGCCGGCGCGCCCGACTGGGATATTCCTTGCGATCTCCGCGTTCTTTTCCCCGCCGTGCAGCGCCGCCATGGCGGTGTCGATGTAGCCGGGTGCGACGCAGTTCGCGGTGATGCCCTCGCGCCCGAATTCACCGGCGATCGAGCGCGAGAGCGCGAGCAGGCCGGCCTTGGCCGCCATGTAGCTCACGCCCGAGATATAAGTGCGCGAGCGCCCGGCGAGGGAGGACACGCAGACGATGCGCCCCCAGCGCCGTTCGCGCATGAACGGGATGAACGCGCGGCACATTCGAAGCGCCGCGGAGAGATTGACCTCCAGCACGGCGTTCCATTCCTCGACCGTCATCTCGAGCAGGCCCGCGGTGCGCCCGTCGCGCCGAGGGGAAGGGATGCCCGCGTTGTTGATGAGGATGGACACCGGATCCCACCGCGAGCGCACCGCCTGGTCGAGTTTCGTTCCGGCATCGGGGTGCGCGATGTCCTGCGCGATCGGGAGCGTACGATCCGAAAGCAGACGCGCGGCCGCCGCGCGCACGGCGTCGGCGTCCTTGTCCACCATCGCAACGCGGTGTCCTGCGGCAAGAAGAGCCTCCGCGGTCGCCAGGCCGATTCCGCGCGCTGCGCCGGTGACCAGCGCGGTGCGCGAAACGCTGCGTTGATCGGTGGCGGCCATGAGAGCCGCCATGATGCCCGATCAGGGCGAGGCGTGGTAGACGGGCTAGTCCGGCGCGTGGTGTTCCCGGCCAGGCGGTACAATTGGCGCGACTGGGAATGTCAGTTCGGAGGGGGACCATGACGGTTCGTTCTTTGCAGCACATCGCTCTTGCCGTGCCGGATGCGACGGTCGGCAGGAAGTTCTACACCGATTTCGGCATGGAGGCCCGCGAGTTCGGCCAATGCATCGTCATGCGCTGCCAGGGCCGCGATCAGGACCAGGTGATCCTGGTCGAGGGCAAGAAGAAGCACATGCACCATGTGTGTTTCGGGACGAAGGCCGACGAGCTCGAAGGTTTGAAGAAGCGGCTCGCGCAAGCGGGCGTGAAGCTCGTGGACGCGCCCAAGGAAACGCCTGGCGAAGGCATCTGGTTCCGCGACCCCGACAATCTGCTCGTGAACGTGCGCGTCGCGGAAGCCGCGAAGTGGCGGACCGTCGCGGAGTGGAAGATCAACAACCCCGGCCACCTCAACCGCGCCGGCGTGCCCGGCTATCCGAAGCGCGACGTCCAGGTGCGGCCTACGCGGCTCGGGCATACTCTGCGCTTCACGGCGCAGATGGACAAGATGGTGGATTTCTACACGCGCGTCGTCGGCCTGCAGCTCTCGGACCGCGCGCAGGACATCGTCGCCTTCATGCGCGGGCACGGAGGGAGCGACCACCACATCTTCGGCTACATCAAGTCGGACCGGCCGGGCTTCCACCACGCGAGCTTCGAAGTCGGCAACGTCGACGAGATCGGCATGGGTGCCTGCCGGCTGCTCGACAAGGGGTACAAGGACGGCTGGGGATTCGGCCGGCACGTGATCGGCTCGAACTTCTTCCATTACATCCGCGATCCGTGGGACAGCATGGCCGAGTATTTCTGCGACATCGACTACATCCCGGCGGACTCGAACTGGAAGGCGACCAACTACCCGGCGGAGGACTCCCTTTATGTCTGGGGTCCGAAGCCCCCCGAAGCCTTCGGGATGAATTTCGAGACGGCCTAGAGCCCTCACCCGCTCGCTGCGCTCGCCTCCCTCTCCCGCTTGCGGGAGAGGGTAGGGGTGAGGGTCTACGCCGCGAGCGAGATGACCGAATCCTCGTACTTGCCCGGCCCCATGTCGCCTTCGGCGAAGATGCGGCGCTCGGCGATCCACCGGAAGGATTCCTCGAACACCTCTTTCGTGTAGGGCTCGAACACGATGCGCTCGCCCGGACCCCAGCGCCGCGTGTCCATCTGTTCGAGGAAGCGCGCCGGGAATTCCTTTCTGTAGTAGTGCGTGTAGAGTTCGGGACGCAGATCGATGTCGCGCTGCGCCTTGCGCAGGGCGCGGAAATATTTGCGCAGATCCTCAGGATCGGGGTCACCCGTGATCGAGGTGGCCATCATGAACGTGGTGTCGATCACCTTGCGGAAGCCGAGCTGCTCGAGGAAGTAATAGGGGCCGCTGAATAGCGAGGCCGCCGGTACTTTGCGATCGATCAGCTTCTCCAGGCGGCTGAACAAGAGCCCGTCGGCAAAAGAGAGCTCGATTTCGGCTAGGGCCATGTATTGCTCGAGCCCCTGAATGCTGGAGTAGTGGCTGCCCGACTGGTAGCCGACCGAGATCGGAACGCCCATCAGGTCCGACGGATGCCTGATATCGGATTCCGGCGGCACGAATACGCCGCAGGGCGCGACCGAGTAGGCGTCGGCGTAGAGCTTGCCGTGGCCGGTGGAAGCGGCGACGTTCACGGTCCAGTGGCAGGCGCCGCTCACGTCGCAGGAGCGGCCCTGCTCGATACTCTGGTAAGCGCCGCTCTTGTTCGGAGTGGCGTGTTTTTTCGCCACGTCGCCCGGACCGTAGTTGTCGCGGAATTCGTAATCGAGGCCTTCGGTCTTGAAGTAGCCCTTTTCCTCGGCCACCCATTCCTGCAGCCTGAAGTGAGGGGAAATCACGAACTTTGACATCGAATCCTCCAGGATATCCGGCGCAGGCAAAATCTACTCCGACAAAAGATGGAATGCAAAGGAAATTCGCCGTGGGATTCGTCCCATCGGCCGTAAAATAGTGGCCATGGAATTTCTTGTCGACGGCGTGCAGCGGAAAATCGAGATCACGGCCCTCGTCATCGCCGGCTGGACCGGGCGGGACAAGGCCGCGGTCGAACACCACATCGCCGAACTTGCGGCGATCGGGGTCAAGCGCCCGCGGGTCGTGCCCTGCTTCTACCGCGTCGGCGCAAACCTGCTCACCACGAACGGCGAAGTTGAGGTCGTCGGTGAAGACTCGAGCGGAGAGGTCGAGTTCGTGCTGGTTGCGGCGCCCGACTCCCTGTGCGTGGGGGTCGGCTCGGATCACACCAACCGGAAAGTCGAGGCCTACGGCGTCACCGTTTCCAAGCAGATGTGCCCCAAGCCTATCGGCAGGGAGCTGTGGTCTTTCGACGAGGTGGAAGGGCATTGGGATCGGCTGGTGCTGCGCTCGCATGTGACGCGCAATGGAATACGCCGGCTTTACCAGGAGGGCACGGTCAATGCGATGCTCGCGCCCCACGAGCTGCTCGCGCGTTTTGCGGGCTCGCCGGG
>DATHHZ010000542.1:0-2840 GCA_035316965.1 Burkholderiales bacterium
GTGAGGTTCATGGTTCCTCCTGGCTGTGCTGTCTGGATGCGGCGGGATAATAGCACTTGCCCAATCATACGGCGCGCTCGCACCGCCGGGGTGCGCATTCAGCCGCTTGCAAGGTCCCAACCGTGATTTCCTGCTAGAAAAGGCGCAAAAGCCTTTGGCACGTTAGTTGCGTCGCGTTAACGTGTAGGAGCCCGTTTCTTCCGCGAGGCGGGCTCGCTGGATGGGAGGATCGCAATGCCCTGCCTGAAGCTCGTTTTTCTGCGCACCCTCGCCGCTTCGTTTGCGGTATTTTTTCTTACCGCCGCGGGTGCCGCCGCGCCCGAGGACACGATGCTCCTCGTGGCGAGACGCCAGCTCGAGGACCCGATCTGGGGCTCCACCATCGTACTCGCCAAACCCATCGAGGGCGGCGGCCACGTCGGCTTCATCGTCAACAAGCCGACGAAAATGAGCCTGGCCGAGCTTTTCCCCGAGCACGAGCCCTCGAAGAAAGTCGCCGATCCGCTCTTTCTCGGCGGCACCGTGAACATGAACCTCGTCTTCGCCCTGGTGGAGGAACACGGGAGCAGGAAGGACGGCTCGATCCGCATCGCGCCGGATATTTTCCTCGCCTACGACACCAAGGCGGTCGACCGCATCATCGAGTCGGAGTCCGACCACGCGCGTTTTTTCCTCGGGTTGGTGGTGTGGCGGCCGGGGCAGCTCGACGACGAGCTCGACCGCGGCCTGTGGTACGTCGACGAGCCCGAGGCGAAGCTCGTGCTGCGCAGGAAAACCGACGGCCTGTGGGAGGAGCTGTTGCTGCGCCTGGAGGCGCGGGCAAATACAATTTAACACTCCCCACTCCGAGGATTTAGAACCCCTCACTTCGAGGGATCACTGCCCCGCGCGCTTCAGCGACGCGGGCACGATCTTCTGTCACCGGATTCATTCCTCGCCCCACAACGGCTTGCTCAAGGCTGCCGTGATCGAGGAAAACATCAAGTTGAAGCTCACGCTCACGCGGCTCTCGCCGCCGGCGTTGGCATCGACGGAGTGGTGCAGATACGAAGGGAAGACGAGCAGCGTGCCGTTTTTGACCTTGACCACGACTTGATCGGTGTTGACGCCGGTGAGCTCCGTGACGGGTGGCCGGAGAACGCCGGTCTGGCTGCGGGGGTCATGGAAATTGATCGTGTCCGCGCCGGGGAAGGTGCGCACGTAGTACACGGCGCTCAGGTAGTTGTTGGGGTGGCTGTGCGCGCGGTGCGCAGCTCCCGGTGCATACAGGTTCGCCCAGCACCCCGTGATTTCAATCGCTTCATCGCCGATTTTCAGGAACTGCAGCACGCTGGCCGCCGTGCGGCGGACGCAGGTGCAGAGCTCGCGCAACTCCTCGCGCCCGTGCAGGGCATGGCCCGACTGCCAGGCTTCGCCGGTCTTCAGCCCGGGCAACCCCTGCCGCAGCGAGCGCAGCAGCTCGAGCGCGCTCGCGTCGATCGCTTCGTGCACCTCGGTCCGGAGCTGGGTTTTCCATACCAGGGTGGGGAACAGCGAAAAGACGTCCGAATCTTCGATCCACGATTGCTTGCCAGATATCGCCATGGAGCCCCCGCGCGCGCGGACCCGGATTACTGCGCCTCTATCCCCGCGCGCTTCAGCACCGCGCCCCAGCGCGCGATCTCGGTGACGATGAACGCGGCGAATTCTTCGGATGAACCGGCCGCGGGGATCGCACCCTCGTTGTCCAGGCGCGTGCGCAGATCCGGAGTCTGCATGATGCGGCGGATCTCGGCGTTCAGCTTCGCCACGATGGCGCCCGGCGTGCCGGCGGGCGCGAGGATGCCGTACCAGCCCGATGCGTCGAATCCCTTCACGCCCGATTCGTCGAGCGTGGGGATCTGCGGCAGCGACGGCAGGCGCGTCAATCCGGTCACCGCGAGCGCGCGCAGGCGTCCCGAATTCACGTGCGGCATCACCGCCGGCGCGCCGTTGATTCCCATCGAGAGCTGCCCCGAGATGAGGTCGGTGAGCATCGGCCCCACTCCCTTGTAGGGCACGTGCAGGATGTCGGTGCCGGTGGCGAGCTTGAAGTATTCGGTGGTGAGGTGCGAGGTGCTGCCCGAGCCCGCCGAGCCGTAGGTGAGCTTGCCGGGATTCGTGCGCGCGTAGGCGATCAGCTCGGCCGCACTCGCCGCGGGCACCTGCGGGTTCACCACCAGCACGCTCGGCACGATCGCCATCAGCGACACCGGCGCGAAGCTCTTCACCGGATCGTACGGGAGGTTCTTGTAGATCGCCGGGCTCACCGCGAGCGGGCCGAGCTGCCCCATCACGAGCGTGTAGCCGTCGGGCGCCGCCTTCGCCGCAGCCTCCGATCCGATCGAGCCGCCCGCTCCGGGACGGTTGTCGATCACCACCGGTTGACCGAGGCCCTCGGCGAGCTTCTGCCCGAGAGCGCGAGAGAGGATGTCGGTCGAGCCGCCGGGCGGAAAGGGCACGATCAGGCGGACCGGGCGGGAAGGGTAGGTCTGCGCTGAGCCTGTCGAAGCGGTTTGCGCGGATGCGGCGGTTGCGATGAGCGCGGCGAGGAGAAGCGATGCCGCGGCGACGGCGAGCTTATGCACGGTCAGGACCCGCATCGAGCCGCTACCGCACGATCACTGAATCATGCTGTCGGTGATCAGGAAAATCCGGCCGTCGAGCGTTCGAAAAGCCACTCCGTTGGTACCCCAGCGGACGAGATCGAACGCGTACACATCGTGAGCAAGGCCTGGAATATCCGCCATTCCCAGGGGTGCGAACGTGTTTCTGTCGTACGCTATGAGTTTCCATATGCCGCGATTGAGCAGAAGATATAC
>DATHHZ010000543.1:0-6225 GCA_035316965.1 Burkholderiales bacterium
TATCGGCAAGCGCCGGCTCGAGCCCCGCTTTTGCGAGGGCGCCTCTCACCGCGACGAAATCGGCGGGCGCGCAGACCACTTCGACCGAGCCGTCGTCGTTCCTGACCACGTCCTCGGCGCCAGCGTCGAGCGCCGCTTCCAGGACTTTTTCTTCGCTCGTCCCGGGCGCGAAGACGAACTGCCCGCAGTGCTTGAAGAGGAACGCCACCGAGCCGTCGGTGCCGAGGTTGCCGCCGTTCTTCGCGAACGCGTGGCGCACCTCCGCGACGGTGCGGATGCGGTTGTCTGTCATGCAATCCACCATCACCGCGGCGCCGCCCGGCCCGTAGCCCTCGTAGCGGATCTCCTCGTAGTTGACGCCCTCGAGGCCGCCGGCGCCGCGCTTCGCCGCGCGCTCGATCGTGTCCTTGGGCATGTTCGCGTCGTACGCCTTGTCGATCGCGAGGCGCAGCCGCGGATTCATCGCCGGATCGGCCCCGCCCATGCGCGCGGCCACCGTCACCTCCTTGATCAGCCGCGTGAAGGTCTTGCCTTTCTTGGCGTCAGACGCCGCCTTCCTGTGCTTTATGTTGGCCCATCTGGAATGTCCTGACATGGCGGAGCGGCGCGTCTCGAGTTCGGGAAAGCTTATAATTTTATCCGCTCCTCGCGCAAAGCCAAGACAAATCGCTCCATGACCGAATCCTCGCGGTGACTTTCGCGGCTTCCTACCGCGCCATCGGCGTCGCGATGGCGATCGCGGGCGTGGTGTGCTTCTCGCTGCGTCCCATCCTGATCAAGCTCGCCTACGGCTACGTGGTCGATCCGGTCACGCTGCTCGCGCTGCGGATGATCTTCGCGCTGCCCTTCTTTCTCGCGGCCGCGGCCTGGGTCGGGCGCGACGCGACCCGAAACCGGCTCACCCGGCGCGATGTCTGGGCGATCGTCTTTCTGGGATTCATCGGGTACTACTTCGCCAGCTTCGTCGATTTTCTGGGCCTGCAGTACGTCTCGGCGGGACTGGGCCGCCTGATCCTGTTCCTCTATCCCACGCTGGTCGTCGTGCTCTCGATAATTTTCCTGCACAAGCGCCCGAGCATCCGCGAGATCGTGGCACTCGGAATTACCTACTCCGGCGTTGCGCTGGTGATGTCGACCCTGCTCGGGGACGGCAACGCGAACCTGGCGCTGGGCGCGGCCCTTTGTTTCGCGAGCGCGACGGGCTACGCCGTCTATCTCGTGGCCGGCAGCCAGGTGGTGCAACGCGTGGGCTCGATCCGTTTCACCGCCTACGCCATGACGGTCGCGAGCATTTTTTGCATCGCGCAGTTCTTTTTGCTCAGGCCGCTCTCGGCGCTCGCGCTGCCGCCGCCCGTTTACGGCCTGGCGATCGCCATGGCGATTTTTTCGACCGTGCTCCCGGTATTCATCACCTCGGAGGCATTGCGCCGCATCGGCGCGAACCAGGTTGCCCTGATCGGGGCGCTCGGTCCGGTGACTACCATTTTTTTCGGCTGGATGGGATTGGACGAAACCATGACCCCGGTACAATTGGCGGGTGCCGCACTGGTGCTGGCCGGCGTGATGCTGGTTACGCTGCGGCCGGCGAGATAATTTTTTTGGAGAGCGATAGTGGATCTGAAAATTCGCGGCAAGGCCGCGCTCGTGTGCGGCGCAAGCAAGGGGCTCGGCCGGGGGTGCGCGACCGCGCTCGCGCGCGAAGGCTGCCGCGTCACCCTGGTTGCGCGCGAGCGCCAAACGCTGGAGAAAGCCGCGGATGAGATCCGCGCCGCGACGGGCGCCACGGTCGTCACCGTGGTGGCGGATATCACGAGCGACCAGGGCCGCATCGCGGCGCTCGCCGCCTGCCCGGAGCCCGACATTCTCGTCACCAACGCAGGCGGCCCGCCTCCCGGGGATTTCCGCAAGTTCTCGCGCGAGGACTGGCTGAAGGCGGTAGGCGCCAACATGATCACTCCGATCGAGCTGATCAAAGCCACGGTGGACGGGATGATTTCCAGGCGCTTCGGGCGAATCGTCAACATCACCTCGAGCGCGGTGAAGGCGCCGATCGCGGAGCTCGCGTTGTCGAACGGCGCGCGCAGCGGCCTCACCGGCTTCGTGGCGGGCCTTGCGCGCGCGACCGTCGCGCACAACGTCACGATCAACAACCTGCTCCCGGGGCGCTTCTGGACCGACCGGTTGAAGAGCAACACCGAGTTCACAGCGAAGGAGAAGGGCAAGACCGTGGAGGAGGTGAGGCGAGACATCGAGAAAGCGATTCCGGCGGGCCGCTTCGGCACGCCCGAGGAGTTCGGCGAGCTGTGCGCCTATCTGTGCAGCGTCCAGGCGGGCTACATCACAGGTCAGAATTTCCTGATCGACGGCGGCATCTATCCGGGCACGTTCTAGCCGTTGTCATCCTGAGCGAAGCGAAGGATCTGCTGTTATCGCTAAAGCAGATTCTTCGTCGCGGAGTTTACCCTCGAGCGAAAGCGAAGGGCTCCTCAGAATGACAGTGCTTCGTTTTCAACAACCTGCTGACTCATGATCCTGTACGCGGCTACGATTTTCCTGAGCGCCTTCCTGCTCTTTCAGGTGCAGCCGCTCATCGCCAAGATCATCCTGCCCTGGTTCGGCGGCAGCGCGGCGGTGTGGACGACCTGCATGTTGTTTTTCCAATTGCTGCTGCTGGCGGGTTACGTGTATTCGCACGCCTACGTCCGCTTGCGGATCCCGGCGCGGCGCCACATTCACATTGCGCTGCTCGCCGTTGCCGCGGCGGCGCTGCCGCTCGCCGCGGGCACCGCCTGGAAGCCCGAGGGCGGCGAGGACCCGACGTGGCGGATACTCGGGCTGCTCGCGACGAGCGTCGGGCTGCCGTATTTCGTGCTCTCCACTACCGGTCCCCTGGTGCAGGCCTGGTACGCGCGCTCCCATGAAGGCGCGGCGCCCTATCGCCTGTTTGCGCTCTCCAATCTGGGCTCGATGCTCGCGTTGCTGTCCTATCCGCTCGCCGTCGAGCCGCTGCTCACATTGGGCACACAGGCGACCATCTGGTCGGCCGGTTTTGTCCTGTTCGCGCTTGCGTGCGCGATGCTCGCCTGGCGCAGCAAAGGTGCCGAAGCGCAGCACCTCGCCGGAGGTGAGTCGGGCAAGCCCGGACTGGGCCTGCAGGCGCTCTGGGCGGGACTTGCTTGCTGCGCATCGGTGTTGCTGCTCGCCTTTACCGGCCACATGACGCTCAACATCGCGGCCATCCCCTTCCTCTGGGTGCTGCCTCTCGCGCTTTATCTCTTGAGCTTCGTGCTCTGCTTCGAAGCTTCGGGTTGGTACCGGCGGTGGCTGTTTCTGCCCCTGCTCGGCGCCGGCCTCGCTGGAGTCTGCGTCACCCTCTCCCGCTCCAATCCGAGCATCTGGACCTTGATACCGCTCTATTCGGCCACGCTCTTCGCGGCGTGCATGGTCTGCCACGGCGAGCTCGCGCGCTCCAAACCCCATCCGCAGCATCTCACCGGTTTCTATCTGATGCTCGCGTTGGGCGGAGCGGCGGGCGGCGTGCTCGTCGGGCTGGTTGCGCCCAACGTGTTCGAGGACCTCTACGAGCTGCCGATCGGAATGCTCGCGCTGTGCGTGCTCGTGATCGCCGCGCTGCTGCGCGATCGCACGAGCCTGCTTCACGGACGCTTGGGAATCCCTGCCGGAATCATGCTCCTCGCGCTGACGGTCGCGCTCGCCGTCGCCTTGTACAGGACTTATTCGGAGAATTCGGCCGACACCCGGGCCACTTCCCGCAACTTTTACGGCGTGCTCAACGTGCGCGATTCGGGCGAGGGGCCGGACGCCATGCGGGCGCTCTCCCACGGCACCATCATCCACGGCAAGCAGTTTCTCGAACCGGAGCGCCGCGACTGGCCCACGAGCTACTACGGGCTGAGATCGGGCATCGGGCTCGCTCTCCTCGACGCGCGCGGGCACGGCCCCTTGCGGGTGGGCGTGGTGGGCCTGGGCGCGGGAACGCTCGCGGCCTACGGCAGGACGGGCGATGTCTTCCGCTTCTACGACATCAATTCGGACGTGATCGGGCTCGCGCGTTCGGAATTCACTTTTCTCAAGGACAGCCCGGCGAAGGTGGAGGTGGCTCTGGGCGACGCGCGGCTGTCGCTCGAGCGCGAGCTGCCTGAGAATTTCGACGTTCTCGCGCTCGACGCCTTCTCGAGCGACGCCATCCCGGTGCATCTGCTCACGGTGGAGGCCTTCAAAACCTACCTGCGCCATCTCAAGCCGGGCGGGGTCCTCGCCGTGCACATCTCCAACCGCTACCTCGACCTGGTTCCCGTGGTGCAGCAGGCGGCGCGCCATCTTTCGCTCGAGCTGCGCCAGGTTGAAAACGACGACGACGATGACGTGGGGGTGTACCGCTCCGACTGGATGCTCGTTTCCGCCTCGCCCGCAGCTTTCGAAGGAAAGGAGTTGAAGGAAGCGGCGGAACGGATCGACGCGGTGCCGCGCGTGAAGCTCTGGACCGACGACTACAGCGACTTGTACCGGATACTGAAGTAGCGGCCAAAACCCGGCCGCTTCGGCGAGCTACCTCGTGAGCGCCAGTGAATCCCGAAGCAGGATTTCACCCGCACGAACCTCGATGCGCCCGCTCGTCTGCAGTTCCTTCATAACGCGGCTCACCATCTCGCGCGACGCCCCGATCATCTTCGCGATGTCCCGCTTGGTCAGTTTCTTGGTTATCACTTTCTGCCCGTCGATGGTCTCGGCCATTTCCAATAGAAGTCGCGCGACGCGTCCGTAAACGTCCATCAACGCCAGGCTTCCGATCTTCTTGTCCGCCTCGCGCAGGCGCTTCACCAGCCCGCGTATCACGTTCATGGTAAGGTCAAAATTCCCCTGCAAGCACTTGGTGAAATCTGCTCGGGTAATTGTGAGCAGTTCGCAGGGTTCGATCGTGGTCACAGTCGCCGATCGCGGCGCCTGAGCGATCAGTCCCATCTCGCCAAAGAATTCTCCTTGGTTCAGAATCGCGAGAATGACCTCTTGCCCCTCCTTGTCACTCATGACGACTTTTAGCCGCCCAGAAACCACGATGTACATCGCGTCGGTGGGATCGCCGGCAGCGATGATGGTCGAGTTCTTCGGATACGCTTTGCGTGACAGCACCTGAGTCAGCAGCTGGAGCTGAACTTCAGATAACATGGAGAACAGCGGCACATTTCGGAGCAGTACAATCGAGATCACCGGCGTTGCGTTCATGCTTGCTTCTCCCTCCGCGGGAGAGGATCGCGTTCCGGGCGGCATCTGAGCGGATTTAGCCGCCAATCACCCGGCAATCTATTCCAACCACCAAAGCGGAGCAAGCCCTCTGGACGGACTAGAGCGGCCTGCACCGGATACTGAAGTAGCGTACGGTTTGCGGTAGAATTTCAGCGTTTCCGGCCGCATCGGCCTTCCAGTTTCCTATCGGAGCTTTCCATGAACGACCCCAAGATTTCCGGCATCGCCGCACTCAACCTCAAGGACCCGTCGCTCTTTCGCCAGCAGTGCTACATCGACGGAAGATGGGCCGACGCCGACAGCGGCAAGTCGATTCCTGTCAACAACCCCGCCACCGGCGAAATCCTCGGCACCGTGCCCAACATGGGCGCCGCGGAGGCGCGCCGCGCGATCGAGGCGGCGAACGCCGCGTTTCCCGCCTGGCGCGCGAAGACCGCGAAAGAGCGCGCTGTCATCCTTCGCAAATGGTTCGACCTGATGATGGCGAACCAGGAAGACCTGGCGAAGATCCTCACCGCCGAGCAGGGCAAGCCGCTCGCGGAAGCGCGCACCGAGATCTCCTACGGCGCCTCCTTCATCGAATGGTTCGCGGAGGAAGGCAAGCGCATCTACGGCGACACCATTCCGGGACACCAGGCCGACAAGCGTATCGTCGTCATCAAGGAGCCGATCGGCGTGTGCGCGGCGATCACGCCGTGGAATTTCCCCAACGCCATGATCACGCGCAAATCGGGCCCCGCGCTCGCGGCCGGCTGCACCATGGTGCTCAAGCCCGCCACCGCGACGCCCTACTCCGCGCTGGCGATGGCGGAGCTCGGCGAGCGCGCGGGAATCCCCAAGGGCGTCTTCAGCGTGCTCACCGGCAGCTCCGCCGCGATCGGCGGCGAGGTGACCTCCAATCCCCTGGTGCGCAAGATCACCTTCACCGGCTCGACGGCGGTCGGCAAGATCCTCCTCGAG
>DATHHZ010000544.1:0-3146 GCA_035316965.1 Burkholderiales bacterium
CCCGATCCGGCGAGGCGCAGCAGGGGCGACTTGGCGGAGAGATCGTCGTTGTGCGCGACGCCGTTTCTTATGACGAAGCTCGCTCCGAGCTCGGTGAAATCGGTCCGCTCAGCCGGGAGCGCCCCTTGCTCCGCCGGAGGATTCGATTCGCGGAGGGACTTCGCCTTGCGCAGCAACTCGCCCAGATTGACGCCTTTCAGGCTTGAGTCCCGCAGCGCCAGGCTGGCGTAAGGGGCGCTCCCGGCTGAGCGGACCGATTTCACCGAGCTCGGAGCGAGCTTCGTCATAAGAAACGGCGTCGCGCACAACGACGATCTCTCCGCCAAGTCGCCCCTGCTGCGCCTCGCCGGATCGGGCGATGTCGACATCGGAGCCAATTCGATCGATTACCTCATCAAGGCTTCGGTGGTCGCTTCCTCGGGCGGTCAGGGCGGCAAGGAACTCGCCGAATTGCGCGGGGTCACGGTGCCGGTGAAGGTTACCGGCCCGCTCGACGCGCCGCGCTTCCGCGCCGATCTGCGCGCGGCCGTCGGCGACGCGCTGAAGCAAAGGGCCGAGGACAAGCTGAAAGAACGTGTGCAGGACAGGCTCAGGGATCTTCTCAGACGGTGAGCACTCTAGCCAGCCGGCTCATACGCTGGCAGGTCCGGCACGGACGTCATGAGCTGCCATGGCAGCGAACCCGCGATCCGTATCGCATCTGGCTCTCGGAAGTGATGCTGCAGCAGACCCAGGTCGCGACGGTCATTCCCTATTACGAGCGCTTCCTCGCGCGTTTTCCGGATGTGAGATCGCTCGCCGGCGCGCAACTCGACGACGTGCTGGCGCTGTGGAGCGGCCTCGGCTACTACTCGCGGGCGCGCAACCTGCACGCGGCTGCGCAAACGGTGGCGGAATCACAAGGGGG
This sequence comes from Burkholderiales bacterium, assembly GCA_035316965.1. GTDB lineage: Bacteria > Pseudomonadota > Gammaproteobacteria > Burkholderiales > SG8-39 > VBDM01. The sequence continues at coordinate 908 of DATHHZ010000544.1, forward strand.
CGGGTTTCCGCGGACGAGCAAGGCGCTCGCATCGCTGCCGGGAGTGGGCCGTTCCACCGCGGCCGCGATCGCGGTGTTCGCCTTCGGCGAGCGCGAAGCGATCCTCGACGGAAATGTCAAGCGGGTGCTCGCGCGTCATTTCGCGGTGCGCGGCTACCCCGGAGAGAAACGGGTCGAGAATCGCCTGTGGAAGCTCGCCGAGTCGCAGGTGCCCAAGAAGGAAATCGAGCGCTACACCCAGGCGCTGATGGATCTGGGTGCAAGTATCTGTACTCGAGCGCGACCGGCATGCGCAGATTGTCCCCTCAAGGCGAGCTGCGAGGCCCGTTCGCAGGGAAAAGTCGAGGCGTATCCGCGGCCGCGCCCCCACAGGCTGGTGCCGCTCAAGAAAACCGCGATGTTGCTGCTTCTGCGCGAAGGTGAAGTCCTGCTGGAGAAGCGGCCGCCGGTCGGATTATGGGGCGGGCTATGGTGTCTCCCGGAAATTTCCCCGGGTGCCGATCCGCGCGATTACTGCAGACGTCGATTGGGCGCAAAGCTCGCCAGCGCAAAGCGCCTGCCGCTTTTGCGGCATGGTTTCAGCCATTTCACCTTGAATATCACGCCGGTCGTCTGCCAAGTGGCGAGCGCATCGCCATGCGCCTCCGAGCCGGGGCAAGTCTGGCTCACTCTCGAGGAAGCGGCCCAGGCGGCGGTGCCCGCGCCCGTGAGGAAACTGCTCAATTCTCTGCAGGCGGTTTAGCGCCGGCGAGACCGCGGCTTTCGAGAAATCGCTGCAGGACGGAGAGCCTCCCGAGGCTGTCGGTGAGCTCGAGGAGCTTCTGCTTGGCGAGGAGAGGCACCGGGAGGATTTCAGTCAGGCGGTAGCCTACCCACGCGGCGTCGTCGAAGGCGTGCGGTTCGGCGAAAATGGGCTTGCCTTGGTCGAGGACGACCATTTCCAGAAGCCGCACGCAGGCGGCAAACTCCTCGGGCACCGCGACGCTTGCGTCGGGAGCGATCAGCTCGACGTCGGCCGAGATCAGACCCTGGGTGTTGGTTTGACGCTCGAGGATGCGAAACCGCTGGCTGCCGCGGGTCTCGAGGTTGAGGATACCCTGTTGCTGCATGTCACATTCCTGGATCTTCGCGAGGCACCCGACTCCTTCAGGCACGGCGGGCGCGCCGACCTCGGACCCCTGCTGGATCAGGCACACCCCGAACGGTTCATTGCGTTTGAGGCATTCGCGCGTCATGTCCATGTAGCGCGCTTCGAACACCCGCAGCGGAAGCAGGCCTCCCGGAAAGAGCACCGTGTTGAGGGGGAAAATCGGGACTTGCAGCGATTCCAAGAGCAGGTTTCGGCCTAGGGCTCTTCGCCCCAGCGGCGCATCAAATCGTGCTTGACCTCGAGATGATCGAGTATTCGCGCCACGATGAAATCGACCAGGTCCTCGACGCGCTTGGGGCGGTGATAAAAACCGGGATTGGCCGGGAGGATGACCGCGCCCGCGCGCGCGAGCTTGAGCATGTTCTCCAGGTGCACGGTCGAAAACGGCGTCTCGCGCGGGACGAGAATCAGCTTGCGGCCTTCCTTCAGCGTGACGTCGGCCGCGCGCTCGATCAGATTATCGGAGAGACCCGCGGCGACCGCGGCGAGCGTGCCCACGGTGCAGGGGCAGATGACCATGGCGTCGGCGGGATTCGAGCCGGAAGCGACCGGCGCAAACCAGTCCTCGCGGCCAAACACGCGCAGTTGACCGCGCTTTGCCGAATAGCGCTCGCCGAACATGCGCTCGGCGTCGGAGGCACGCGGCGGTAATGCGATTCCCAGCTCCTGCTTGGCGACCACGTGGGCGGCCTGGGAATAGAGGAGGTAGACGCGGGCTTCGGCGCGTATCAGGGATTCGACCAGTCTCAGGCCGTAGGGCATTCCGGAAGCGCCGGTCAGCGCGACGGCGACGGTCGGCTTCATGCCGCGGGGACGAGGTGCCGGTGGCGAACCAGCACCGGCATAAGGCTGCGAAAATGAGCGCCGAGGCGCTCGACGAGGTACACCGAGCGGTGCCGGCCGCCGGTGCAGCCGACGGCGACCGTGAGCGAGCTGCGGCTGTCCTGGCCGTATGCGGGGAGCCAGGTCTCGACGAACCGCCGGATGTCCCCCAGCATCGTGCCGACCTTCGGCTCCCGCTCGAGAAACGCGACCACGTCCGCGTCGAGACCGGTAAGCGGTCGCAGCCGCGGGTCGTAATGCGGATTG
>DATHHZ010000545.1:0-5431 GCA_035316965.1 Burkholderiales bacterium
TACGGCAGCGCCGACCAGTCGCCGGCATTGGCGATGCCCCAGGGAGCGAATAGCGCGATCCCGATCGTCATGTAAGCGAAGAGCTTGATCGCGACCGCCCACTCGATCAGCGCGAGATGCCGCGCCGAGTACTCGAGGATCAGGGCTTCGTGCACCATGGTGAGCTCGAGATGGGTGGTGGGGTTGTCGATCGGGATGCGGGCGTTCTCGGCGAGGAGCACCATGAGAAAGGCCACCGCCGCGAAAGCGAGGCTCGGGTAGAGGGCGAACTCGCGGTGCGCGAGGGTGTCGACGATGGTGGTGAGCTGGGTGGAGCCGGAGATGAAGGCCGCGGTGAACAGCGTCATCAGCATCGCCGGCTCGGCGAGAAAGCCGATCAGCATCTCGCGCCGCGCGCCCAGGCCGCCGAACGAGGTGCCGATGTCCATCGCGGCGAGCGCCGAGAACATGCGCGCGAGAGCGAATACGCCCACCAAAGCGATGATGTCCGCAGCGGGGGCGAAGGGGAGGCCGGTCGCGAGCACCGGAACGATGCCCGCGGCGAGCCACATGCAGCCGAACAGGATGTACGGGGTCCAGCGGAAAATCGGCGACGCGTCGTGCGCGAACACCGCGTCCTTGTGGAAGAGTTTCGCGAGCGTGAAATAAGGCAGCAGGATGGAAGGCGCCGAGCGGTTCTGCAGCCAGGCGCGGCACTGGTTCACCCAGCCCGTGAGGAGCGGCGCGGCGAGCACGACGAACACCGATTGCAGGATCTGGAAAGCGATGCCGGCGGCGCTGCTCATCGCACGAACACCAAGAGCGCAATCAGGGTGATGAAGCTGTAGAGCAGGTAGATGCTGATCCGGCCCTGCTGCAGCAGCGCGATCTTCGAGGAGACGAACTCGGCCGCCCGCGCCACGGGCAGGTACAGCCAGTACCAATGGCGGTCCTCGACCTTGAGCGTGTATCTCGGCTCGGAGTCGTCGGGACCCGGCAGCCGGCGATCGATGCGGTAGAGCGGGCCGAAGACGTGTCGGATCGGCTGGCCGAAGGCGTCCGCTGTGTCCTGCATTCGCGAAGTCTGCTCGGGATAACCGCAGTCCCAGGGAGGGGCGAAGCGCGCGCGGCCGTGATAGAAGCGGCGAACCAGCAGGAACGCGAGCAGGGTCGCTAGAGCGATGACCACGAGAAAGATGACGGGCGAATAGCTCGCCTGCCCGGCGGCCGTCGGCACGAGCCACAGCCAGCCCGAACCGGCGAGCGCCTGCTCGGACAACCCCTGTCCGGTCAGCGAGACGCCGACGCGGTTCAGCATCAGCAGGAACGAGCTCGGGAAAAGTCCGAGCACGAAGCAGCCTGCGGCAAGCCAGGCCATGCCGTAGCGTTCCATCCTGCCGGCGTCGCCGGCGTGCGGCACAGGCGTGCGATGAGCCGGCTCGCGCGGCTGGCCGAGAAACGCGATGCCGTAGACCTTGACGAAGCACATCGCGGTCAGGGCGCCCGCGAGGGCGAGAGTCGCGGCGAAAAGCGGCAAGAGACTCCGCACGACGCCGTGCTGAAGGATCGTCGCTTGCAGGGCGGCCTGGAAGGTCAGCCACTCCGAGACGAATCCGTTCAAGGGCGGCAACGCCGAGATGGCGAGCGCGCCGATCAGGAAATAGAACGCGGTCCTCGGCATGTCGCGGATGAGGCCTCCCATGTCGTTCAGGTTGCGCAGGCCCGTGGCGTGAAGGATCGAGCCCGCTCCGAGAAAAAGGAGCCCCTTGAACACGGCATGGTTGAGCGTGTGGTAGAGCGCGGCGATCAGGGCAAGCACGCCGGCTGCCGCGTGGCCGAAACCGATGAACACCATGGACATCCCCAGGCCGAGCAGGATGATGCCGATGTTCTCGACCGAATGGTAGGCGAGCAGGCGCTTCAGATCATGCTGCATGAGGGCGTAGAGCACGCCGAAGAGCGTCGTGGCCGCGCCGATCGTGAGCACCACCATTCCCCATTCCCAGCGCACGTTGCCGATCAGGTCGAAGATCACCCGCACCATGCCGTAAATGGCGGTCTTGATCATGACGCCGCTCATCAGCGCGGACACCGGCGAGGGTGCGGCCGGATGCGCCTCCGGGAGCCACGCGTGGAGCGGGAGCATCCCGGCCTTGGCGCCGAAGCCGAAGAACGCGAGCAGGAAGGCCACGGTCGCCCACGCGGGCTGCAGCTGAGCGGCGCGCAGCGCGTCGAACGTGTAGTCGCCGCGGCCGCCGTGCAGAACGCCGAAGCAAAGCAAAATCGCGATCGCTCCCAGATGCGCGATCAGAAGGTACAGGAACCCCGCGCGACGGATCGCCGGCAGATGGTGATCGGTGATGACCAGAAAATACGAGGAAAGCGCCATCGTTTCCCAGGCCACCATGAAGGGATACGCGTCGTCGGCGAGCAGCACGAAGGCCATGCTGGCGAGGAAAACGTGGTACTGCAGGCTGATGAGCGTGAGGCGTCCCGAGGGCTCGTTGCCGAAATAACCGGCGGCGTACACGGAGATGCCGGCCGAGACCGAACCGAGCAGCATCAGGAAAAATCCCGCGAGGGGGTCGATACGCAGATGGAAGGGCAGATCGGGCAGCCCGAGCGGCAGCGTCAGGGACTGCGAGGGCAGCCACACCGCCTGCAATCCGAACGCAGCGAGGGCGACGCCGGCGGCCGCGCCCAGCGGAAAGGCGATTCGTCTCGCGAAAAATGCGTTGTTCGTCGGGATCAGCCCCAGCACGGCCACCGCGAGCCAGCCGACCGCGACCAGAAGCGAGCCCGCGAGGGGCGAGGAAGCCATGCTCATTCTTACTTGACCTTCATCCCGGCTTGCGCGCCGCTGTCGGGGGAGAGGAGGAATAGTCCCGGCCCTTCACCGGATGCGGCTAGAACCATCCCTTCCGACACACCGAATTTCATCTTGCGCGGCGCGATATTCGCCACCATCACCGTGAGCCGGCCTTCGAGCTTCGACGGATCGTAGGCCGACTTGATGCCGGCGAACACCGTGCGCATCCCGTCGCCGATGTCGAGCGTGAGCTTCAGGAGCTTGTCCGCGCCGTCGACGTGCTCGGCTTTGACGATTCTGGCGATGCGGAGATCGACTTTGTTGAAGTCGTCGATGGAGATGACTCCTTTTACCGCTGCCGCGGGAGAGGGCTGGGGTGAGGGTGCGGTCATGGTTGTTTCCTTGCCGACGTCAAACAGTGCGTCGAGCTGTTTCTCCTCGACGCGGTTTATCAAGTGTTGGTACGGCTTGATCTGCGTGATCGACCTACTGAGGTCACCCCATAGCAGGCGATGATCCAAGCCGAAAAAATCAACGACCCGCCGCGCAGTGTCCGGCAGGATGGGCGCAATGTAGTACGTCAATATTCGAAAAGCATTCATGCAATCCGAGCAGAGCACATGAAGGTCACCGCCGGGTCTGGGATTGTTTTTCGCCATTTCCCAAGGCTTATCTTCGTCGATCTGTCGATTGATCAGGTCGGCGACGCGCATGATTTCGCGAATGGCCTTTCCGAACTCGCGGTCTTCATACGCATCTCGAATAAGTTCTTCCGATCCGTAGGCAATCATTGAGTATCTTCGGGATCGAACCAATTCGCTTGGGTCTTCTTCAAGGACCTTTCCTTGGAAGTATTTGTTTAGGATCGCCGCGTAGCGACTAACGATGTTCACATACTTGCCGACGAGGTCACTGTTTATCCGCGCCATGAAATCATCCGGATCGAAATCGATGTCCTCGACGTTCGCATTGAGCTTCGCGGCGATGTAATAGCGCAGCCATTCCGGATTCATTCCGAGCTTGAGATAGCGCAACGGGTCGATGCCCGTGCCGCGGCTCTTCGACATCTTGTCGCCCGAGACGGTGATGAAGCCATGGACGTAGACATGGTCCGGCGCCTTGTAGTCGGAGAAGTGGAGCATGGCGGGCCAGAACAGCGTGTGGAAATAGATGATGTCCTTGCCGATGAAGTGGATCATCTCGGTGCCGCCGCCGGGCTTCACGAACGCGGTGAAGTCGATTTGCTTGCGGGCGCAGTAGTTCTTCAGGCTCGCGAAGTATCCGATCGGGGCGTCGAGCCAGACGTAGAGGTATTTCTCTTCCTTGATATCGGGGATCCGGATTCCGAAATAAGGCGGGTCGCGCGAGATGTCCCAGTCGGCTAGAGTCTTGTCGCCTTTGCCTTCGAGCCATTCCTTCGCCTTGTTCGCGACTTGAGGCTGCAGGCGGTCTGACTTGTTGATCCACTCGCGCAGGAATGCGGTGCACTTCGGATCGGAAAGTCTGAAGAAGTAGTGCTCAGATGATTTGAGCACCGGCTTTGCACCTGACAGGGTCGAGTACGGATTTTTGAGCTTCGTCGGCGAGTAGACGGTACCGCAGTTTTCGCACGCGTCCCCGTACTGATCCTTCGCGCCGCAGTTCGGGCACTCGCCCTTGATGTAGCGATCGGCGAGATACATGCCCTTCACCGGATCGAAGAATTGCTCGACCGCCTTCTTGTAGACCAGACCCGCTTTGTCGAGCTTGCGGTAGATGTCCTGCGAGAGCTCGGTATTTTCTTTCGAGTGGGTCGAGTGCCAGTTGTCGAATTCGATGTGGAATCCGTCGAGGTATTGCTTGCGCCCGTTGGCGATTTCCGCGATGAATTGCTCAGGCGGCTTCCCCGCCTTCTCCGCCGCCAGCATGATCGGCGCGCCGTGAGCGTCGTCGGCGCCGATGAAGTGCACTTCGTGGCCCTGCATGCGCTGGAACCGCACCCAGATGTCGGCCTGGATGTATTCCATGATGTGGCCGATGTGGAACGGGCCGTTCGCGTAGGGAAGAGCGGTGGTGACGAACAGCCGGCGGGACATGCTGACTTTCAAAAAACCGTCATTTTACCGCCTCGCACCGGTCTCCGGCGCGGCACGACGCTTATGCCAGGACGATCGCCGTCGCGATGACCAGCGCCACGACCACCGTTGCGGCGAAGATCACGTTTTCGCGCTGCCCCCACGGCCGATCTCCGGGGCGCAGCGCCCGGTCGCGCGATATCGACGTCGCCGAAATGGATTTGGTCGAAACGAACTCGGTCGTCCCGTCCGCGCCGATCTGACGCATCAGGCGCTGCGTCGCTTCCTGAGAATCGAACGCGCGCGAGATGCCTTTGGTCGGCGAGGGCACCGACGCGACCTCTTCGCCCGATTCCCCTCCCTGATTCTGCGCAATCGGGGCTGTCGCGCCCTGGGGCGCCACCGGAATCGGGGGGCGCGTCGTTGCGAGGACCGGGCCCGCGCCTTGCTGGCTCGTTTCCATCTGCAGCCTGCACTCGCGCAGGTCGTTCGCAAAATCGGCTGCGCTCTGGTAGCGCGCCTCTGGTGCTTTCGCGAGCACCTTGGCGATGATGTAGTCGAGCATCACCGGCACTTGCGGATTGGCCGC
>DATHHZ010000546.1:0-5501 GCA_035316965.1 Burkholderiales bacterium
CAGGTTGACCGCCTCGCGCAGCGCTACGTGCGAAGTGACGCGGAAGGTCGAGAACTCCTTGATCACGTTCATTTCGCCGAAGAAACCGGAATGCCGCGTGAGTGCGGCGAACATCTGGTGCTCGTCGGGGTATTTCCAGCCGCCGCGGTTGAGCGCGGCCTTGTTGAGGGGCGCAAAGCAGATGCCGTCGAGGCTGCCGCCGAGCGCGAGGCCGATCATGTGCTCGAGCGTCTCGCCCGCGAGCCGACCCGATTCCGCGGAGACCTCGCCGCGCCCGATGCGCGCCGGATCGATGTTGCCGAGATCGACGAGCGGGACCCGCTCCTGCGACCAGTCGATCGCCGTGATCGTGGGAACCGTTTGCCATTCGAGCTCGACGCGGGCGTCCCTGCAGCCGAGCTCGAGCACGCGCACGTCGCCGATGACGACGACGCGCGCATCGCTCCTGTAGTTGCCGCCGGCGAGGAGCTTCGCGCTGATCTCGGGGCCGATGCCGGTCATGTCGCCGAGCATCAGTCCGATGACGGGGAGGCGTCCTCTCATGATCGTCTCGCTTTTCGTTTGAATTTGGCTCCGGTGCCGAGCAGGCGCGTGAGCTCGTTGATGTTCTTCAGCTTGTCGAGCCGGAACACGAGCTCGATGATCTTTTCGGCGTCGGTGCGCGGCAATCCGCCCCACGCCGCGCACTCGCGGAACTTGGCGGCGAGCTCATCGTCGCTCATCGGATTGGCGGGGCTCCCCTTGCCGAAGTCGGCGCGGCCGCTGATCGTGCGGCCGTCGACAAGCTTGATGTCGATGAGGGTCGTCATCTTTTCGTAGCCCGCGGCCTCGGCATCCGGATGCACGTTGTAGTCGATTCTTTCGATCATCGCCTTCACGTCGGGGCGGTTGACGACGGCGTCGGTGAATTCGGCGAGGCCTGCCTTGCGTCTAAGGAGCAGGATCGCGATGCAGAACGGCATGCTGAATTTCGCCTGCAGCTCGTTTCGCGGACGATTATGAATCAGCGCGTTCACGTTCTGGCGGTTGACGCCGACCGACACGCGCTCCACCTGCCCGGGCTTGATGTCGTGCTCGAGAATCAGGTCGAGCGCGAGCCCCATCCCGGGGTGAGTGAGCGAGCCGCTCGGGTGCGGTTTGATCGAAACGCCGGGGAAGGCGAACGTCCACGGGTTGCCGAGCTTGCCTTCGATCGCCCGCGCGTCGAACCCGCCGCCCGCCGCCTTGAAGAAACCGCGGCCGGCTTCGAGGACGATCGGCGTCGCGGTGAAACCGAGTTGGGCCAATTCCGCGGCGAGGACGCCGCTTTCGCATGCGCGGCCTGCATGAAACGGCTTCGTCATGGTGCCGAAATTCTCGCGCAGCCCCGCGGACTGGCTCGCGGCCAGCCCCAACGCGCACCGCGTGCGTTCGCGATCGAAGCCGAGCAGGTGAGCGGCGCCCGCGGCGGCGCCGAGCGTGCCGATGGTCGCGGTCGAGTGAAAGCCGTTCTGATAGTGGCGCGGGTCGATCGCCTCGGCGATTTTGGTCTCGACCTCGACGCCGACCTGGTACGCGGTGAGCACGTCGCGCCCGGAGCGGCCGTCGCGCTCGCCGAGAGCGAGCACCGGGGGCAGCGCCGGCGCGGTCGGGTGCGTGAGCAGCCCGTAGACGCGATCCTTGGCGACCGCGAGCTGCGTGTCGTCGTAATCGTCGGCGTGGATCGCCACGCCGTTCACGAACGCGGCGAAGCGCGCCGGCAGCTCGAGCGCACTGCCGATCACGGTGCTGCCTTTGGCCGTGGCGCAGCCGAGCGAGCGCAGGTAGCGGCGCACGATGTGGCCGGACTCGGCGACCGAACCCGCGAGCGCGAGCCCGATGCAGTCGAGGATCGAGCGCTTGCCCAGATGCGTCACCTCCGCGGGAACGTTGGCGGCGCGGGCGCGGGTGATGAAATCGGCGACGTACGCGGTGAGCGATTCTTCGCTGCGGTCGGACATGCCGGACTTTCCCCTGTTATGGAACCGCGTTCATATCACAAGCGTGCGGGGCTCGCCAAATCGCCGCGGGTGCGTCAACGAATATAGCCGGCGAGCTCGGGAAGTGCGAGAACGAGCGAGGGCACGAAGGTGATGAGGAAGAGCACCGCGATGAGCGCCAGGATGAAGGGCACGAGCTCGCGCACGATTGCCTTCACCGGCGTTCCTGTCAGGCCGCTCAGCACGAATAGCAACACGCCGTAAGGCGGAGTGAGCAGGCCGATCATCATGTTCACCACGATGACGACGCCGAAGTGCACGAGATCCACTCCCACCGCGCGTGCGACCGGCAGGAGCAGCGGCACCATCACAAGGAGCAGCGTCGTAGTGTCGAGCAGGCAGCCGAGCACCAGAAAAACGAGGTTCGAGACGATGAGAAATCCGATCGGGCTGAGGTCGAGCGACAGGAACCATTCGGCCAGGCGCGCCGGCATCTGCTCGGTCGCGAGCACGTAGTTGAAGAGGAACGCGCCGCAGATGATGATCCCGACGACTGCGGTCGATCGCGCGCTGTCGGCGAGCACCGAAACGAGTCCCTTCCAGTCGAGTGCGCGGTACACGAAGAGCGCGAGCGCCAGAGCGTAGAGCGCGGCAACCGCCGCGGCCTCGGTCGGGGTGAACACGCCCGAATAGATGCCGCCGAGGAGCACGACCGGCATGAGCAGGGGGAGCAGCGTGCGCACGAAGATGCGCGGGATCTCCGACCACGGCACCGGTGCCTCCATCGGAAAATTGCGCCGGCGGGCGATCCGGATGATGACGAGCATCATGGCCACCGCCATCAGCAGGCCGGGCACCACCCCTCCGAGGAAGAGCGCGCCCACCGACGCTCCCGAAACGAGCGCATAGAGCACCATCGGGATCGACGGAGGAATGATGGGACCGATGGTGGCCGAGGCCGCGCTCACCGCGACGGCAAAAGGCCTCGAGTAGCGGTCGTTCTTGCACATCATCTCGATCTCGACCATTCCGGGCCCGACCGCATCCGCGATCGCGCTGCCGCTCATACCGGAGAAGATGACGCTCGCGAGCACGTTGACGTGAGCGAGACCTCCGCGAAACCGCCCCATGATCGCGTGGGCGAGCGCGTAGAGGCGCTCGCTCAGGGTGCCGGAGTTCATAACGTTTGCCGCGAAGATGAACATCGGCACGGCGATCAGCACGAAGCTGCCGAAGAGACTGTTCAGGATCTGCTCGGCCGCGAGACCCATGTCCTGCCCGGTCGCGCCGAGATAGGCGATGCCGCCCGCGATCATCGCGAGGCCGATGGGGCCGCGCAGCAAGGCGATGACCACAAAGACGCCGAGCATCAGCCCGAAAGCGGCGCTCATGCTTTGTCGGAGGCTTCGGGGCGGACGATCGCGGCGAGACAGCGCAGCACCACCATGACTGCGGCGGCGAGAAAGACGCTATAGACGACGCCGTAAGGCCAGTCGAGCACGGGCGTCCGCTCGCGCATCATGAAACGCAGGTAATCGGCGATGCCGGGCAGCGCCCAGAGAAAGGAGGCCCCGAGCGCGGCGAGCCCGAGCGCGTACAACGCGCGCCGGACGGAGGGGGCGAAGCGCGGCACGACGAAGTCCACGGCCACGTGGGCCGAGAGCGGCACGGCGAACGCAGTCCCCCAGAAAATCACCCAGACGAAGGCGATCGTGGCGAGCTCCTCGGTCCACGCGGCGGGCGCGCCGAACACGAAGCGGCGTACCACCTGCACGATGAGACTTAGGAACAGAACCGCGAAAACGCCCGCGCCGATTAGATCGGCGCAACGCTGAAAATCGGGGACAGACCACGTTTTCCGCGAAAACGTCGTCTGTCCCTTATCTGACCGCATTGATGCGCTCGAGGAGTCCGCGCGGCCACTTTTCCGCGTACTCAGACTTCAGATACGCGTCCTGCACGGTCTTCCTGAACGCGGCCACGTCGGGCACCGTGATCTCGATGCCCTGCGCGCGGAAGAAGTCGATGAGCTCCCTTTCCTCGCGCGCGCGGTTTTCGTCGTTGAATTTCGCCGCCTTCACCGCCGCCCTTTTCATCTGGGCCCTGTGTGCCGCGGAAAGCTCGTGCCAGGTCTTCGCGGATATCGTGAGGTGCAGCGCGTCCACGAGGTGCCCCGTGAGCACGATCTGCCGCGTCACCTCGTAAAACTTCGCCGACTTCAGCGTCGGCAGTGGGTTGTCCTGGCCGTCGATGGTGCCGGTCTTCAAGCCGAGGTAGACCTCGGTGAAAGCGAGCGGCGTCGGGCTCGCCCCGAGCGCCTGCCCGAGGAAGAGCCACTCCTTGGAGCCGGGCATGCGCAGCTTCACCCCGGCGAGATCGGCCGGGGTTCTTACCGGCCTCGGCTGGGCGAGGCTCACCTGGCGCGTGCCGAGATAAACGGCCTGCAGCAACTGGATTCCCATCGCTTCGGCGATCTTTCGGTTCATCTCGTCGCCGATCGGCCCGCCATAGACTTTCGCGAGATGCTCGGGGTCGCGGATCAGGTAGCCGGCGGTGAAGATCGAGTACTCTGGAATCTGCCGCGCGATGTCCTGCATCGACAGGAGCGCCATCTCGAGATTGCCGCGCTGCATGGCGACGGCCTCTGCGCCTTGGCGAAAAAGGGTCCCCGAGTGATGCACCTGCACGTCGAAGCGGCCGGGCGCCGCGTTGTTGAGCTCGTCCCTGAAAACGTAGAGCATCTTCACGTGCCAGTCGTCGGGCACCGCGGGCGTGGAGATGCGCAGCACGGTTTTCGTTTGCCCGAACCCGGGCGCGGCGGCGGCGAGCAAGCAGGCGAGGAGGGCCGCCGTCGCGTGCTTCATTGCGGTGCGCGTCACGCTGGCCGGAATCATTTTTCCTCCCTTCAAACCACCACGCTGAGCGGCCCAGGCTCGGCGATACCGAAGCCCTGGGCGAAGTTGACGCCGACTTTGCGCAGCATCGGGAGGGTATCGGCGTGCTCGACGAATTCGGCGATGGTCTGCATGCCGAGCTTCTGGCAGTAGCCGTTCAGTTCCAGCAGTTTCGACAGGGCTTCAGGGTTCCTGTGGATGTTCCGTACGACGCTTCCCGAGAGCTTGACGATCTGCGCGCCGGCGTCCTTGTAGCCCCGGGCGATCGTTTCGACGCTGGAAAAATCCGAGACCGCGATGGCGCACCCCAACGACTTCAGGCGGGTGATCGTCTGCTTCGCCGCGTCGGGAAGCCTGGCCATCTGCTGTGCCGTCATCTCGAACCACAGCCGGTTGGGCGGAATTTTCGTCTCCTTGAGCTGGTCGCGCACCTGTCCCCCGAAATCCTTGTCGCGAATGGTGTCGTCGGCGAGATTGAGATTGAAGCGCGGAATGTGCCAATTGGGCTGAGAGCTCTGTTTGTCGGCCGACCACCTGAGAACTTCGCGCACCACCCACCGGTCCAGCAGCGGCGTCAAGTGGTTCGCCTCGAGTATCGGGAAAAAAGTGCCCGGCGGCAGCAGCTTGTCCTCCTCTTCGCGAAAGCGGA
>DATHHZ010000547.1:0-2182 GCA_035316965.1 Burkholderiales bacterium
GACCGTCATGTGAAAATCTTGTGATCTCCCCGGGATGTAAATTACTACGAGCGAGGCGGTCAGTAAAGGAGCGCGGCGCTCACGAAATCGGAAGTTTCCTTGTTGAATCTCGCTCGCGAGACGGATCGTTTTTCCGGTCGAGTGAATGTTCTTCCTGAAGCCTTACTGATAACTCATTGCACCTTAATGCACTTTCGAAAATGCCTCATCGCGCGCTGCCCCACACCTCGGTCGCCACCTCGACCACTCGCTCCAGTTTGCGCCGCTGCACTTCCTCCGAGATCGGGTTCCCGCGATATGTGCTCGCGAAGCCGCACTGCGGGCTGAGGCACAGATTCTCCAGCGGCACGAATTTTGCCGCTGCTTCGATGCGCCGTTTGAGTGCGTCTTTGGATTCGAGCGCCGGCAATTTGGTGCTTACCAGCCCGAGCACGATTCTCTTGCGCGAATGCCTCGGGAAAAAACGCAGCGGCGCGAAGTCGCCCGAGCGTTCATCGTCGTATTCGAGAAAGTACGCATCCACGTCGACCTGGTTGAGCAGCACCTCGGCTACAGGCTCGTACCCGCCCTCGGCCGCCCACTGGCCCACGGAATTGCCCCGGCACAGATGGATGCAGGCCACCATCCCGGCGGGTCGGCCTGCGATCACCGAATTGATCAGGTTTGCGAAGCGCTCGGGCATTTCATCCGGCTCGTACCCGTCCCGCCGGAAAGCATCGGCGAGCTTCGGGTCGCAGAGAAAAGCAAAGTTCGTGTCGTCGAGTTGCACGTAACGGCAGCCGGCTTCGCCGAGCTGCCTGAGTTCTTCCCGGTAGACCTCCGTGATGTCGGCGTAGAACTCCTGGAGGTCCGGGTACGCCTCGTAGCTCACTGCCGCGCGGCCGCCGCGCAGCAGCATGGTGGGCGACGGCATCGTCTGCTTGGCGGTGCGCGTCGTATTCGCTTTCACGAACCTGAAGTTTTCGACCTCGATCGGCTGCGCGTGGCGCAGCTTGCCGACGATCGTGAACGCGCGCGGTGCAAAGCGCTTCCCGGTCACCGTTCGCTTCTCGTCTAGGCCGCTCTCCGCATCCTTGACGTCGAGGCGCCCGGCCGCCCTTGCTCCGGCGAGCTTCTCTATGAAATCGGCGTGAAACGAGCTGCGCCGGTACTCGCCGTCGGTGATCGCGTGGAGCCCCACGGATTCCTGAAACCGGATGACGTCGCGGATGCAGCGGTCCTGCAGCTCTTGGAGCGCCGCCGCGCCGACCTGTCCCTGCAGGGCTTTTTCGTGAGCCGCGCGGAGCTCCGGCACGCGCAGCAGGCTCCCGACCTGGTCGGCGCGGAAAGGCGGCTCGGCGCTCTGGATCATTCAACTCGCCTTCACATCAACCCCATCTTGCGAAGGCGAGCCCGATTCCCGTTCCGGCCGGCGTGCGATATGAGGGCGTGTAGGAAATCCAGCTCAAGCCGAGGTCGGTGGCGGCGCTCGCCACGACGATCCAGTTGCGTATCTCCGAGCTCCCCGCCTTCAGCCGGCGAGGATCGAGGCCGGCGAGGAAATCCAGGTCCTTCCTCCGCAATGCCTCGATGATCGCACGGTCCAGGTCCTCCTCGACGACGAAATGGCTGAGGCCCCCGGAGGCAAGCAAGCCGACCTTTAGGTCCTCAGGATAGCTCTCGATCAGCTCCTTCAGCGATTTGCCGAGCCGTACGCAGCGTTTCGGCAGCGGGGGGTTGGGCGGATTGTAGGTGTTGAGGAAAATCGGAACGACGGGCAGCATCCGCGTGCCGTTGCCCTTGAGGTACCATCGGTGCACGAAGGAATAGGCGTGGCCCTCGTGCTGGTCGCCGGCCAGCCCCGCAACCGCTGCAACGTCGAACTCGCGCTCGATCAGGCCCTCGATGAGCGCGAGCGCAAGAGGCCGGTGGCAGGGATAGTCGATGTCTCCTTCCTCTTCGAAGCGGCGCATCTGCGCGCGGTTGTACCACTCCTCGGGCCAGCTGAAGCGCTTGGCGTTGGTGCGGCCGGCATTGCGGATGCTCTCGCCGTAATAGATGCCGATCGACGGCATGTGGAGGTCGTGGAAAAGCTCGTGCTGATCGTCGCCGACGATGATCAGCACGTCGAGCTTCGCCGAGGCGATCCCGGACTTGAGGTGCTTCATCGCGTCCTGCACTTCGTTGAAACGTCCCGTGATCG
>DATHHZ010000548.1:0-4401 GCA_035316965.1 Burkholderiales bacterium
GCTCAGCCCGGTCGCCTTGTGGCAGCTCGCAAAAGAGCGCGGGCGCGTTGCCGCCGCGCTCGACGAGCCGGCGACGCGATTTTTCGTCGTCGTCCTAGCGCTCCCCTTCGGATTCTTCGCCGCGCTCTCCGCGGTCAAGCTGATCGGCTTGCATTGGATGCTGGCCTTCGTGCCTTTCTTTTTCGTCGCGGCGGGGTGGTTGCTGTCGCGCGAGCAGTTGCGGCGCTCGGTACTCTACCTCGGGGCATTCAGCGCCCTCCACGTCGTCGCGATCGTCGCCGCGGCGATGCTGCCACTCGACACCTGGAAGAGCACCCGTTTCTACGACGGCATCGTGTATCACGTCCGCATGCCTGAAATCCTCCGGGAGCCGAAACCCTACGAGGTGGAATTCGATTTCGCCACCGACGGATACTCGATGTCGGCAGTCGCGTCCTTTCATGCGCGCCGGCATGTGGTCGTATTCGGCCCCGCATCCTCGCACGCGAGACACGACGACATCCTGACCGATTTCAGGGGGCTGGACGGCAGGGACATTCTGATTCTGCGCAAGACCTCTCCGGAAGACGCCGATTACCGGCCCTATTTCCGCTCCGTCGAATACCGGACGATCTCACCGGCCGGCGCGACCTTTCATGTGGTCCTCGGCCGCGGGTTCGATTTCGCCGCGTACCGGGAGAAGATACTGAAGCCGCTGCAACAGCGTTACTACGCCATTCCCTGGTACTTGCCGCAGGGACACTGCTATTTCTGCGAGCGCTATCTGGGCGCGCCGACCTGCCCTGCAAAGGACTGACCCGATGACGAGTGCCCTCATCCGCCTGATGCGCCCATACCAGTGGATCAAGAACGGGTTCCTTTTCATCGGTGTGGTTTTCAGCCACGGATGGAGCGACGCAAGGCTCGTCGCGGAAGTGCTTGTCCTGTTCGCCGCCTTCTGTCTGGTCTCGAGCGCGGTGTACATCCTCAACGACATCGCCGACCGGGACGCCGACCGCCTGCATCCGCACAAGCGCGAAAGGCCGCTGGCGCGGGGCGAGATCGGCGTGGGCGCCCCCATCGCGCTATGCATCGCCCTCGCGCTGGGCGGGCTCGCGCTCGCGGCCGTCGTCTCGCTGTCGGTGCTGCTGATCGCCGCCGCCTATGTCGCACTCAACATCGGATACAGCGCCGGGCTCAAGCGCGTGGCGATTCTCGATGTATTCATGATCGCCGGCGGATTCATACTGCGCATCCTCGCAGGTACCGCGGGAATCGGCATTGCTCCGTCGAACTGGCTGCTGCTCTGCGGGCTGATGCTCACGCTGTTTCTCGGCTTCTGCAAACGGCGGGCCGAGCTGCTCGCAGTCACCGGCCCCGCGAATTCAGGGGGCGGACATCGTGTCGCCGTCGACGGCTACAGCATGGCGCTGCTGGATTGCCTGATCGCGGTCAGCGTCGCCTGCGCCGCGCTCGGCTACGCGCTGTATACGGTCGACCCGAACACCATAGCGCTGCATGGCACCAACCGGCTCTTTCTCACGTTTCCGTTCGTGTTGTACGGCCTGTTTCGGTATCTGCAACTCGTGTACACGAAGGGGGGCGGCGGTGATCCCGCCTGGGAGATGCTGCGCAATCCGCACCTGATCGCGGCGACCGCGGGGTGGCTGGGTGCGACCGGATGGGTCCTTGCCGGCTGATTTCGGGCTGCGTCAGGGTGCTGCAAGATTTGTGATCGGTACGGTGTTTGGGCATAATCTCGCCCGTCACCGGCGCGAGATGCGGGACGACGGGCCCGCGGGCGACGGCTTCACCGAGGCAAGTCCGAAGATGGCAGAAACCGCGGAAAGGGCCCGGCTAGAAAAGCTGGAGTCGCTGGGCGATCCCATGCAATTCGCCGGCAGGATTCACGGCCTCATCACGTTCTCGCCGCTTTTCGAAACTTTCAATCTGACGGAAATCCGCGTGTTGAGCCAGTTCATGCAGGTCTACCGCGCCAGCCCGGGCGTCGAAATCATCCGCGAAGGTGACGCGGGCGATTTCATGGGTTTTCTCATCGAAGGTCGAATCGAAGTGTTCAAGCAGGACCGGTGGAACGCTCCGCGGCTGATTGCATTGATCGCGCCGGGGCAGTCGTTCGGCGAAATGTCGATGATCGACGGCGAGCCGCGCTTTGCGAGCTGCATCGCCGCGGAGTCCTGCATGATCGCGGTGCTGTCGCGCGACAGCCTGGCGCGCATCATTCTGGAGCAGACAACGCTCGGGGCGAAAATCCTCATGGAACTGGTGCTTATGCTGTCGCAGCGGCTGCGTCAGACCAGCTCCAGGCTGCTCGCCTACATGGATCGCGAAAAGACTTGATCAGGGGGTCATACCGGCCGAAGGACCTGTGGCACAATAGTTGGCCGGAGAGGTGGAGGGTTAAATGAAAATAACGAACGGCAAGGATTTCTGGGCCGGGGCGATGTTCATCGCGTTCGGGCTCGCCTTCATGCTTATATCCCAGAACTACGCGATGGGAAACGCGGTGCGCATGGGGCCGGCGTATTTTCCGACGGTGCTCGGAGGGATGCTCGCGGTGCTCGGCGCTGCCATCTTCTTCCGGGCGTTTGTGTCGAAGGTAGCCCATCCGCTGGCCGTGTTTCCGTTTCGTCTCTGGTTTGTCGTCGGCGGGCTGATCCTGGGGGTCATCGCCTTTTACACCCAGCCGCTGCGCGACGCAGGAGCGATGGTGCAGATCGCCCACGAGCTGCTTGCGGGGCTCGCAATCGGGCTGCTCTTCGCCGCTTTCGGGCCGAGATCGCTGTGGGTGATCCTCTTTTCCGTGGTCCTGTTCGGCTACCTGCTGAAACCGCTCGGACTCGTGCTCGCGACAGGCGCCCTCATCTTCGGCAGCGCGTGGGGCGGGCATGAATTCAAGGTGAAGGAAGTGACGATTCTGTTCGTGGCACTGGCGATTTTCGCGGTCTACGCCTTCGTCAAGGGACTGGGGCTGCCGATGAATATCTGGCCGGCATTCTTAGAGTAACGGCGATGGAAGCGCTCTTTTCCAATCTCGGCCTGGGCTTCACCGTCGCGCTCTCCCTTCAGAACCTGTTTTACTGCTTCATGGGGGTGGTCCTCGGCACGCTGATCGGGGTGCTGCCCGGCATCGGCCCCGTGGCGACCATCGCCATGCTGCTGCCGGTCACTTTTACGCTTAACCCTACCTCAGCGCTGATCATGCTTGCCGGCATCTACTATGGAGCGCAGTACGGCGGATCGACCACCTCGATCCTGATCAACCTGCCGGGCGAATCTTCATCGGTCGTGACCTGCCTCGACGGCTACCAGATGGCGCGCCAGGGCAGGGCGGGGCCGGCGCTCGGCATCGCCGCGATCGGCTCGTTTTTCGCCGGCTGCGTCTCCACCGTGATCATCGCTTTGTTCGCGCCGCCGCTCGCGGAAGTCGCGCTGAAATTCGGCCCGGCGGAGTATTTCTCGCTGATGGTGCTCGGGCTGATCGCGGCGACTGTGCTTGCCCACGGCTCGCTCATCAAGGCTATCGCAATGGTGATTCTCGGCCTGCTGTTGGGTCTCGTCGGCACCGACGTCAACTCCGGCGTGGCGCGCTTCAGCTTCGGCGTCTCGGAGCTCTCCGACGGCATCGGCTTCGTCTCGGTCGCTATGGGCGTGTTCGGCTTTGCCGAGATCATCAACAACCTCGAGCAAAAAGAGCAGCGCGAGGTTTTCACCAAGAAGGTCACGGGCCTGCTGCCGACCTGGCAGGACATCAGGGACTCCGCGCCTTCGATACTGCGCGGCACCGCGCTCGGCTCTTTCCTCGGCATTTTACCGGGCGGTGGTGCATTGCTTGCGTCCTTCGCTGCCTACACGCTTGAGAAGAAGGTCTCCAAGAATTCCGCCAACTTCGGCAAAGGCGCGATTCAGGGAGTGGCGGCGCCCGAGTCGGCCAACAACGCCGGCGCGCAGACCTCCTTCATCCCGCTGCTCACGCTCGGCATTCCTTCCAACCCGGTGATGGCGCTGATGATCGGCGCGATGATGATCCAGGGCATCGCGCCCGGGCCGCAGGTGATGACCGAACGGCCGCAGCTTTTCTGGGGAATGATCGCCTCGATGTGGATCGGCAACCTGATGCTGGTCATCCTCAATTTGCCGTTGATCGGCATGTGGATCAAGCTGCTCACCGTGCCCTACCGGATGCTGTATCCGGCGATCTTGCTGTTCTGCGGCGTCGGCGTGTACAGCCTCTCGAACAGCCCGTTCGACGTGATGCAGACGGCGGCTTTCGGCGTGGTCGGCTATATCTGGGTGAAGCTTGAGTGCGAACCGGCGCCGCTGATCCTGGGCTTCATCCTCGGGCCGCTGATGGAGGAGAATCTGCGCCGGGCGATGCTGCTCTCGCGCGGCGACGCGACG
>DATHHZ010000549.1:0-5458 GCA_035316965.1 Burkholderiales bacterium
CAGGACGTGAAGGAGGCCAACGAAGCCGGAGCCGCCGGAATCGGCCTCTTCCGCAGCGAATTCCTGTTCCTCAACCGGGACGATCTGCCTTCGGAAGACGAACAGTTCGAGGCCTACCGCGAGGTCGCCGATGCGATGCACGGCCGACCGGTCACGATCAGAACGCTCGACCTCGGCGCCGACAAGAGCATCAACGGCGCCGACCGAGGCGGTCCCAACCCCGCGCTCGGTCTTCGCGCGATACGCTTCTGTCTTGCCGAGCCGCAGATGTTTCTGACCCAGCTTCGCGCGATCCTGCGCGCCTCCCGCCACGGAAAGATACGCCTGCTCATTCCGATGCTCGCCCACGCGCACGAGGTCGAACAGACGTTCGCCGCGGTGCGGCAGGCAAAGGAAACGCTCGACGACCACAAGATCCCATACGACCGGCGCATACAGATCGGCGGCATGATCGAGGTGCCGGCCGCCGCGCTGTCCCTGAAATATTTCATCCGCAAGCTGGATTTTCTCTCGATCGGGACCAACGACCTGATCCAGTACACGCTCGCGATCGACCGCACCGACGATACGGTGGCGCACCTGTACGATCCGCTGCACCCGGCGGTGCTGCAGCTCATCGCGCACACCATCCGCAGCGCCAAGCGCGCTAGGACTCCGGTCGCGGTGTGCGGAGAAATGGCGGGCGACGCGGCCATGACGCGTCTTCTGCTCGGCTTCGGGCTGCGGGAGTTTTCGATGCATCCGGCGCAACTGCTCGCGATCAAGCAACAGGTCCTGCGGACCCGGGTCCGGGAAGTCGAGGAGCCAGCCGCGCGCGTCTACCGCACGCACGACCCCGTAAAGGCGCGCGCACTGCTCGCGAAGCTCAACGCCTGAGTTCCGGCCCACGACCCGTCTACGCCGAGAGATCGATGCTGCGAGAGGTCCTCATCGTCGAGCAGAACAACCCGTCGCTCAGGCGCCGGTGGTTCGAGAGCGATTACTTCGACCTGTTCATCTGGCAGGACCTCGGCGAGGCCTTCGTCAGATTCCAGCTCTGCTATGACGTCGAACTGAACGAGCGCGCCCTGGTATGGAGCGATCGCGAGGGCTTCTATCACGACGGCGTGGACCATGGCGACGGCGGGCCCGAAGACGGGCGCGGGCAGGTGCCGATCTTGGTGCGCGATGGAAAATTCGATTCGGGAACCGTCGTGCCACGCTTCGAGCGCGAGGCGGCCCAGATGCCGGCCGACGTGCGCGATTTTGTCATCGCCAAGATGCGCGAGCACCTGATCGAGCTGCACCGGCAGAAAATGGGCCGCAAGCGCGTGCGGCGCGAGCGCTGGCAGCAGCGCAAACCCCGATTCAAGCTATCTCCAAAGAATTGACGCCGCCGCCCCGCTGAGGTAAGTTCCTGCTTCGCGCCGATTTGATCATCAGCTTGCAGGCGCCGCCGGTTCGTAACCGGGCGTAAAACAAATATTGCTAAAGCGAGGGCGACCCGTTTAGCAGGCAGGCTAAGCGGGTTTTTTATTTCATGGCGCCGAGAAACCACATAGAACCGCGCTCGGTCGGCGCGGTCAGGCCGCAAATGCTGCACTTCGCCGAGCCCCTGCGCTTCAGGAGCGGCGCGGTGCTCGATTCGTACGATCTCGTCTACGAGACCTACGGGACGCTGAACGCGGCGAAATCAAATGCCGTGCTCGCCTGTCACGCTCTCAACGCGGCGCACCACGTGGCCGGCTACTACGCCGATGACCCGGACAACGTCGGCTGGTGGGACAACATGATCGGGCCCGGCAAGCCGGTGGACACCGAGAAATTCTTCGTCGTCGGCGTCAACAACGTCGGCGGCTGCTTCGGTTCGACCGGCCCGAAGAGCGTCGATCCTAAATCCGGGAAGCCTTACGGTTCCTCATTCCCCGTCGTCACGGTCGAGGACTGGGTGAACGCGCAGGCCCGGCTTGCCGATCGGCTGGGCATCGATTCTTTTGCCGCCGTGATGGGAGGGAGCCTCGGCGCGATGCAGGCGCTGCAATGGACGATCGGCTATCCTGATCGCATCCGCAATGCCATCGTCGTCGCGGCCGCGCCCACGCTCTCGGCGCAGAACATCGCCTTCAACGAGGTGGCGCGCCAGGCGATCACCACCGACCCCGATTTTCACGGCGGCGACTACTACGAGCACGGAGTGGTGCCCCGCCGGGGCCTGCGCCTTGCGCGCATGATCGGCCACATCACGTACCTGTCGGATGACGCGATGATGGAGAAGTTCGGGCGCACCTTGCGCTCGGACTCGATTCAGTTCCATTTCGACGTCGATTTCGAGATCGAGTCCTACCTGCGACACCAGGGTGACAAGTTCTCCGAATATTTCGACGCCAACACCTATTTGCTGATCACGCGCGCGCTCGACTATTTCGACCCGGCGGCCGCGCACGACAACGATCTGTCAAGGGCGCTCGCAGCGGCACGCGCCCGGTTTCTGGTGGTGTCGTTCACCTCGGACTGGCGCTTCGCGCCGCCGCGCGCGAGGGAGATCGTCAAGGCGCTCCTGGACAACCGCTGCGATGTGTCCTACGCGGAGATCGACGCGCCGCACGGGCACGATGCGTTTCTGCTCGACGACGCGCGCTACCACGCGCTCGTGCGGGCTTATTTTGACGGCATCTTCGAGCGCCCATGACCAGGCAGATACAGGCCGCGCTCTCGGACCGCTCCGATTTCCAGGCGATCGCCGCCTGGGTCAGGCCGGATTCCACCGTGCTCGACCTGGGCTGCGGCGATGGGACTTTGCTCAAGTACCTGAGACAGACCCGCAACGCGCGGGGTTATGGGATCGACATCGCCGACGCCAACGTGCTCGCCTGCGTGCAGAACGGCGTCAACGTCATCCAGAGCGATCTCGAGCGGGGACTCGCCGGTTTCGACGCGGGCTCCTTCGACTGTGTGATCCTGTCGCAGACGCTGCAGGCGGTGCGGCGCACCGAGGAGATCCTACTCGAGATGCTGCGCGTCGGACGCGAGGCGATCGTCTCGTTCCCGAACTTCGGCCGCTGGGACGTGCGGCTGCAGATCGCCCTGGGAAGAATGCCGGTGTCCGCCGAGTTGCCCTACGAGTGGTACAACACGCCCAACGTGCATCTCTTCACGATCGCCGATTTCGAGTCGTTCTGTTCGGGGCACGGCATCCGCGTGCTCGAGCGCATCACGCTGCACCGCGGCCGGCCCGTCAGGAGGTTTGCGAATTTCTTCGGCAGTCTCGCCGTCTACCGCTTCGAGAAGCGGCGCTAGTGCCTTACGATGTAGTCATCGTCGGCGGCGGCCATAACGGCCTCGTCTGCGCCTGCTATCTCGCCGGCGCCGGTCTCAAGGTAAGGGTGCTCGAGCGCCGCGCCGTCGTCGGCGGTGCGGCGGTCACCGAGGAATTCGCACCCGGCTTTCGCAACTCCACCGCCGCCTATACGGTGAGCCTCCTCAATCCGAAGATCATCCGCGAGTTGAAGCTCGCCGATCACGGCTTGCGGATCGTCGAGCGTCCTTTCGCGAATTTCCTGCCGCTGCCCGACGGCCGCTCGTTCAGGCTGGGACCGACCCTGGAGGATACGCAAAGGGAACTGGCCCGGTTTTCGGCGCGCGACGCGGCGCGCCTGCCGGATTACACCCTTACGATCGAAACCGCGGCGGACGCGCTGCGGCGGCTGGTCCTCGAGACGCCGCCCAATCTCGGCGGAGGCTGGCGCGACTGGCTGCGCGCGCTCGCTCTTGGCGGGCGGCTTGCGCGCCTCGCGCGCGCCGAGCAGCGCGACCTGTGGGAGCTCGTGACGCGCAGCGCGGGCGACCTGCTCGACTTCTGGTTCGACAGCGATCCGATCAAGGCGGTGTTCGGATTCGACGCGCAGGTCGGCCATTTCGCGAGCCCGTACTCGCCCGGCTCGGCTTACGTGCTGCTGCATCACGCGTTCGGCGAAGTGAACGGCAAGCGCGGAACCTGGGGACACGCGCTCGGGGGTATGGGCGCGGTGAGCGACGCGATCGCGGCGGAGGCGCGTGCGCGCGGGGTCGAGATCAGCACAGGCGCCGAAGTGATAGCGGTGCGCGTGAAAGGCGGCCGCGTCTCAGGCGTCGCGCTCCGGGACGGAACCGAGATCGAGGCGGGCGCAGTCGCAGGGGCGGTCAACCCGAAGCTCCTTTATCTCAAGATGCTCGAGCCGGGCGCGCTCGACGCCGACTTCCGCTCGAGAATCGAACGCTGGCACTGCGCCTCGGGGTCGTTTCGCATGAACGTCGCGCTTTCGGAGCTACCCGATTTTTCCTGCGCCCCCGGAAAACACGCGCAGCCTCACCACAGCTCCGGCATCATCATCGCGCCTTCGCTCACGTACATGGAGCGCGCCTATTTCGATGCGCGAACCGCCGGATTTTCGCGCGAGCCCATCGTCGAGATGCTGATTCCGAGCACGGTTGATCCGAGTCTCGCGCCATCGGGAAAACACGTGGCGAGCCTTTTCTGCCAGCACTTCAACCCGGTCCTGCCGGACGGGCAAAGCTGGGACGAAGTGAAAGACGCTGCAGCCGACACGGTGGTCGACACAGTGAACCGTCACGCGCCGAACTTCAAGCAAAGCATACTCGCCCGCAAAATCCTCTCGCCGCTCGATCTCGAACGCGAGTTCGGCCTGATCGGCGGGGACATCTTCCACGGCGCGCTCACGCTCGACCAGCTGTTCTCGGCGCGGCCGGTGCTCGGCTATGCCGATTACCGCTCGCCCGTGCGCGGGCTGTACCTGTGCGGCGCGGGCGCGCACCCCGGGGGCGGCGTCACCGGAGCGCCCGGCCACAACGCGGCGCGGGAGATCCTCAGGGACTTAGGGCGTCGCTAGGCGCTTGTTATTTTGCGACGGCCCCGAGGTGTCAAGAAAACCCGGCATCGAAAATCAAGGAGCGCGTACGCGGGGGAACTTGACGCGAAGACCGGCGAGCACCTTCGACCAGCCGACGCGGCGCTTCCACTCCACACCGTCGGCGACCGCCCGGTAACAATCAATCCGCGGCGTACGGTAGAGATCGATACGATGCTCGACCGTGCCGAAATCGTAGTCGATAATGATCAGCGTTCGGCGCAACGCCGGCAGGTCGCGAGGATAACGCGGCTCGACACCTTCAAGCCGCCTGCGCTCGCGGGCGTCGCGCATGGCGCGCAACTTGCGACTCATCGAATCTCTGTGGCGGTATGGCATGGGAGGTAACCTTGCAAGGTTTGGGTGTAACCTTACACGGTCCGCATATTTAACGTTAGAACTCTGCTGAACCACAGTGCAGTGCAACCACCGCAAAAGGCTCCCGCCATCACCGATCGCGTGCGCTTCCTCGGGCCCATCGCGCGCCTTGCGGTATCGTTCATCCAGCAAAGGTTGTGCACGTTTGTTGCATCGTGCCGCTGTTGGGTCTTGCGAGTGTTGGCGCCGCGGCATAG
>DATHHZ010000550.1:0-3466 GCA_035316965.1 Burkholderiales bacterium
GATGGTGGGACTGGACTGGCAGCAGCGCATCAACTGGGACAGGCTGCGCAAGTACCGCCTCGAGCGCGCGCGCGCGCGCATGAAGGCGGCCGGCCTGGGCGCGATGCTGCTCATGTACGACGAGAACGTCCGCTATGTCACTAGCACGCTCACCCCCGGCTGGAACCGCCTGAAGCCCGGCCTGCGCTACGCCATGCTGTGCGGCGACGATGCGCCGGTGCTGTTCGAGCAGGGCGATATCGGCATGCAGATCGAGCGCCATTCGCCGTGGATCCCCAAGGACCACGTGCGCTGGTCCTACGCCTGGATCAAGGGCGCCGCCGGCGCCGCCTCGCTCGCGCAGGTGAAGAAGTTCACCAACGCGATCAAGCAGG
Organism: Burkholderiales bacterium; assembly: GCA_035316965.1. Classification (GTDB taxonomy): domain Bacteria; phylum Pseudomonadota; class Gammaproteobacteria; order Burkholderiales; family SG8-39; genus VBDM01. The sequence continues at coordinate 375 of DATHHZ010000550.1, forward strand.
AGATGAAGAAAGCGAACGTCGCCGGCACGAAACTCGGCGTGGATTTCATCGATATCAACATGCTCAAGGTCTTCGCCGAGGAGAAGATCGACTGGACCGACGGCATGACGCCGATGATGGAAGCGCGTGCGGTCAAGAACGAGGACGAGCAGGAAGCGCTGCGCATGGTCGGCGCGATCGGCGATGCGGCGCACTGGGAGTTCATGAAGTTCCTCCAGCCCGGCCGCACCGAGAACCAGCTCACCGCGCACATCATGCAGTACCTGTACTCGGTCCCAGGCATGGAGGACGTCGAGGACGTGATCGTGTCCTCGGGCCCGAACACCTGGCCGAACTGGCGCAACTTCTCCGACCGCATCGTCAAGCCCGGCGACATCGTGTTCATGGATCTCGCCGCGCTGACCTGGAACGGCTACAAGTCCTGCTACTACCGCACCTATTGCGCGGGCAAGGAGCCGACCAACGAGCAGAAGGACATCTACGCGACCGCGCTCAAGTGGCTGTACGACTCGATCAAGGCGGTGAAGGTCGGCACGACCACGCGGGAGATCGCATCGAAATGGCCCTCGGCGAAGGAAGCCTGGGGCTACGCCGAGGAGGATCAGGCCGCGGCGAACCTGTGGGGCCACGGCCTCGGGCTCGCGCAGTACGACCAGCCGGTGATTTCGCGCATCTGGTCGCTCGACCACCCGATCGAAATCAAGGAAGGCATGGTGTTCGCGCTCGAAACGCAGCACGGCAAGAAATTCGAGTGGGGCGTGCGCATCGAAGAGATGCTGATCGTGCACAAGGACAAGATCGAGATCATCTCCAGCTTCCCGGTCGAGCAGATCACGGTGGTGGATCCGATTCCGGGCTACTCCACTCTCGCCGGCCGTTGACGCCAGGGCATCGCCGCATGAGGTACGCCGCGTGAGCGGAAACGGAATGCGAACGGCGGTGCTTCATGCGCCGCGCAAGCTCGAACTCGTCGATCGCTCCAGACCCGTCGCCGGGCCCGGCGAGGTCGTGGTTCGCACCGCCGCGACGGCGGTCTGCCACACCGACCTTTCGATCTACGTAGGGGAGCACCCGGGAGTCAAGTATCCGGTGGTGATGGGCCACGAGTCGACCGGGGTGATCGATTCACTGGGCGAAGGGGTATCGGAGGTGAAGCCGGGGCAGCACGTCATCATCAATCCCATCATCGCCTGCGGCCGCTGCGACCAGTGCCTGCGCGGATCCGGCAACCTTTGCCGCGTGGCGGGGCTCTTCGGGCGCGAGGTCGAAGGCTCGCTCAGCCAGTACGTCAAGCTGCAGTCGCAATACATCCACGTCCTGCCTCCGCGCCTGCCGCTGGAGCAGGCGACGCTCATCGAAACGCTCGCCACGGTGCGCCACGCTCAGCACCGCGTGGGCGTATCGACGGCGGAATCGGTGGTGGTGCTGGGCCAGGGCACCGCGGGCCTGCTGCATACGCGCCTCGCGGTGCTCACCGGCGCGACTCCGGTGATCGCGGTCACTCGCACCCGCTGGAAGCTCGAGATGGCGGAACGAATGGGTGCGCATCACGTCGTCGAGGCTTCGGTCGACAAGGCCGTGGAGGAAGTGCGGCGCCTCACGGGCGGCAAGGGCGCGGACGTCGTGATCGACGCCGCGGGAGGCGCGGAGACGCTGCGCGCGGCGATGGACATGCTGCGTCCGGGTGGACGCTTCGCAGCTTTCGCCGTGAGCCACGAAACGGTGCGCGGATTCAGCACCTTCCCGCTCTACTTCGGCGAGATCAGCATCATCGGCTCGCGCGCGCTCACGCCCCAGGACATGAACCCCAGCATCCAGCTCATCGCCTCGGGCGCGGTCGACGTCAGCGGATTCATCACCGCCAAGTATCCGCTCACCGATTCGGCAGCGGCGTTCGAGGAGTACGAGCGCAATCCGAGCCGCATCCTGCGGATCGTCATCGATTCCGGGAGCTAAGACCATGCCTCGGCTGGTCGTGCCCCTGAGTGCGACGGAAGCGGCGGATCCTTCGCGCTTCGGCGTGAAGGCGGCGAACCTCGCTGCTATGGTGCAGGCGGGCCTGCCGGTGCCCGAGGGCTTCTGCGTCGACGCGCAGGCCTACCGCATCCAGCTGGCTGCACTGGGACTCGAGGAATCGGCGCGCGGAGTGTTTTCCTCGGAAGACCGGCCGCGCGCGCGTCGCTGCGCCCTGGAGACCAAGCTCGGCCTGATGCAGGGCGCGATCGTGTCCGAGGTGCGCGGAGCCCTGCTCTCGGCCTGGCGAAGCATCGCCGGAGAAGGGCGCCCAGGAGTGGTTCGCTCCTCGGCACTGGTCGAGGATCGAGCTGGATCGAGCTTTGCCGGCCAGTTCCAGAGCTACCTCGGACTGGAAAGCGACGAAGACTTCCTCACCGCCGTGCGCGCCTGCTGGGCGGCCCTGTGGTCCACGCGCGCGCTCCGCTACATGGCGACCCACGGCCTGGATTCCGCCGACACCGCGATGGCCGTCCTGATCCAGCCGCTCGTGCCTGCGCGCGCGGCGGGCGGCGGCCTGTCGCGCACCGCGAGCGGTGAGATGCTCGTCAATGCGGCCCAGGGGCTGGGCGCTGCCGTCGCGCAGGGCGAGGTGGTGCCGGACCGCTACGTGCTCGATCGCGCAGGGCGGGTGAAAGAATCGGCGCTCGGCCAGAAGTACCACGCGTTGAGTTGCGCGCACGGCAGGCGGGCATTCTCGCGCGCGCTCTTCGGGGCGCCTTGTCTCGATGCCGAGCAGCTCGCCGAGCTCGCGCTCCTCATGCACAAATGCGAAGAAATCGTCGGCGGCCCGGCTGAAATCGAGTGGGCGCGGGACGATACGGGGATCAGTCTTCTGCAGGCGCGGTCGCTCGCCGTGGCGACGGCGAAGGTGCCGGATGAAATCTGGCTGAAGCATCCCGGGTTGAACGGACATCCTTCCGGTATCGGCTGGGGCGAAGGCCGGGCACGCGTGGTCAATTGCGAGTGCGAACTCGAGCGCGTCGGCCCGGGCGAGGTGCTCGTCACCACGGTCGCCGGCCCGGCGCTTTCCGAAGTCCTGCCGCACGTCTCGGCAGTGGTGGCGGAATTGGGCGGCA
>DATHHZ010000551.1:0-3912 GCA_035316965.1 Burkholderiales bacterium
CCCGGAAGCGCTTCGGCGCTGCGAATCTGCGATACACCGGGCGTGCACAGAACCGTAGGAGGAGCCTTCTGGCTGCGGCTATTGCGGAGCCGCGCGAGAAGTCGGTTCGGTTCGATCTGCGTGTCTTCGCGCAGAAGCACCATGTGGTAGGGATGCCCGAGCGACTGCGCTTCGGCGAGGCGCGCAGCCGCCCCCTCGACGCCCGCTGCGCGCCCGGTGCGCGCCCCCCAAGTAGCGAGGTCCTGCTCGAGCGCGTGCAGCTCCGTGTCGGCGAACCCGAGGAGCATGATCCGGATATCGTTGAGCCGGAACGAAGCTTCGGGAACCAGTCCCACCATCTGCTTCTTGAAGGGGAGCTCAAACCAGAACGTACTACCCTTCCCAGGCGTGCTGTTCAGGCCGATCTGCCCGCCCATCATCTCCACCAGCTGTTTCGAGATCGTCGTTCCGAGTCCGGTTCCGCCGTATCGGCGCGTGGTCGAGTCGTCGGCCTGGACGAAACTCTCGAAAATGCGGTCTTGAGCTTCGGGTGCGATGCCTATCCCCGTGTCCTCGATGGCAAATCTCAGCCGCACCGCATGCTCGCTCTCGCCCAGACTCGAAACGGTCAAGGTGACGCTGCCGGACTGGGTGAACTTGATACCGTTCCCGATAAGGTTGTAGAGAACCTGGCGTAGATGATAGGGATCGCCGCGCAGCGCGTGGGGCGCCTCCGGCATCACGAGCGTACGAAGCTGCAGTCCGCGAATCTCGGCCTGCGGCGCGAGCACTCCCGAGGTGCCGTTGATCAGGCCATGCAGGTCGAAGTCGGTCTCCTCGATGCTGACCTTGCCGGCCTCGATCTTGGAAATATCGAGCACGTTCTCGATCAGCTTGAGCATGGATTGCGAGGCTTCGTGCATCGCCTTCACCATCTCGGCCTGCTCCGAGTTCAAAGGGGTGTCGCGCAGCAGGTCGTTCATTCCGACGATCGCGTTGAGCGGGGTGCGCATCTCGTGGCTGACCGTGGAGAGGAACCTGCGCTTCGCCTGGTTCGCGGCTTCCTCGCGACGCAGCGAATCGAACAGTCGGGTCACGAGCTTGCCGACGAAGAGCGACAACAAGATCATGCCCACCATCAGACCGATGCCGAGCGTGCGGTTCTCTATCCAGTAAGGGTTGAACGCAAGGACCAGGGCGAAGCCGACGACGCTGAGCGCCAGCGAGCTGTGCAAGTAGGGCCTGCCATAGCGGAAACCGTGACCGAAAATGATCAACAGGTAGACGGCGTACAGCGGCGCGCCGTACTCTCCGGTATTGAACATGAAGAAGGTGACGGCGCCGACATCGAGGATTTCCGTACACACGCGGCGCGCTGGTGAAGCCGCCGGCGACAGGTGGATCCAGCTGAATATCACGCTCGCCAGGACCAGGTAGCACACCATCGCTACCAGGAACAGCAGGTCGGTCTTGCCGTGAGTCCCGTACCCGATGAATGCCTGCGGCAATAGGTACAGGAATAGTACTGCCCCCACTACCAGCCGGACGATTGATTGTTCGTACTCGGTGCCCGCCCCACCGGAGACGCGGGCGGGAACGGCTGCAAGAGTCGATTTCAGCGCCATGCGGCCCGGTCCCGGGTCACTGCGCCAGCCGATCGGCAAACCGTTCGCCGATGGACAGGACTTCGTCTCGGTTCCGCGCCAGAATTTCGACTAGTTGCGGATCAAAATGCCGGCCGGCGTGCTCCTCCATGTAGACGAGCGCTTCTTCCACTGGCCACGCCGGTTTGTAGGGGCGAATCGAAGTGAGCGCGTCGTAGACGTCCGCGATGGCGACGATTCGCGCTTCAAGCGGGATGTGCTCGCCCCTGAGGCCGGTCGGGTAGCCGCTGCCGTCGTACTTCTCGTGATGGCCGAGCGCGATCACGGCGGCCATTTGCAAATATCCCGAAGAGCTGTCCTTCAGCATGTCGTAGCCGATGCGCGCGTGGGACTGCATGACTCGCAGGTCCTCGCCGTCCAGCCTTCCGGGATTCTGCAAGATTCGGTCCGGTATGCCGATTTTTCCGATATCGTGCATCGGCGCGGCCAGCTCGATCGCATCCTGCTCGGCCGAGGACAGCCCGATGCCCTTGGCGATCAGCGCGGAGTACTTGGCCATCCGCACCAAGTGCATTCCGGTCACCTTGTCGCGCTGCTCGGCGGCCTTCGCCAGCCGAAACAGCGTCTCGACTTCGCGTCGCCGCAATTCGCGGGTGGCTTCGTCGATCTTCTGCTCGAGAATCCGGGTTCGGTTTTTCTTTAGAATCTCATGCCGGCGCAGGCTCAAGAGATTGCGGCAGCGCGCGCCGCATTCGAGCCGGTCGATCGGGCGAATCAGGAAGTCGGTAGCCCCGGCCTCCAGGGCACGGTAGCGGACTTCGCGATCGTTGACCACCGTGATACACACGATCGGAACGTCCTCGTAGCCGAAAATGCGGCGCAAGCGCCGGATGACCTCGATTCCATCCAGGCTCGGCATCTTGTAATCGGTGAGCACCATGTCCACGGGATGCTTGCGCGCGTATTCGATGCCCTCCAAAGGATCGGCGAACGTGGCGACCTCCAGACTCGCGTCAAGGCTTCTCATGATCTCGCTCAGCACGATGCGCCCTGTGGACTGGTCGTCGATGACCAGGATCTTGAGCGGCGCGAGCTTGGCTTCGATCGAGTCGTGAACCAGCGTAAGCGGTCTAGACGACGACGTGGTTTTCATTGGAACTCCCTGCCCCGGCCCGATTGGGAGGCTCTCCTATCCACGCTCCCAAGTCCAGGTCCAATTACACTATATTTGGCGGGAAATTGCGAGAAATCTCAATTCTCTGCATTTCGGGACCCTACCCCCCTCTAGGCTGCGCGCTGTTTCGGAGATAAGAACATCGATTCCATTTCGCGGCGCAGCCGCACCGCCTCGGCCCCTGCGTCGTGGGCGACGTCTGCCCAGCACAGGACCCGGCCGGCCTTGACGGGATTGACGAGCTTCACCTGCTGCGCCAGGCCGAGCGGCAGCGCGCCGGCGCGCAGCGAATCCGCGGCGGGCATCAGCCTGCCTACCACCATGTATCCGCCTTCGCCGTCGAGAATCTCGCCGGCCCTGAGGTCGCGCTTGGCGCTCGCCACTGCATCGGCGCGAAAGCCCGTCGCGCACCCGGTCGGCTCTCCGCGCAACCCGACCGAGGCCACCGATATTCCGACCTCGAGCCCGATCAGGTGCCAGCGCTTGTACATCGACGCGTATCGCCCCGAAGGGTCGGTTCGCACGCCGTATTCCATGAAGCAACGCCGGATGTAATCGGACTCGCCCTCGAACACCACCCACACGCCGAAGCGAATGTCGTACGGAATCGCCCGCCCGTCGCGATCGAGCGAGGACACGACTTCGACCTGCCCCTTGTGATGCAGCTGCCCGCCTTCGGCCTTCGGTCGCATCACCAGCGGCAGGTCTTCGATGGACGCGGGGGGATACGCGAGCCCCTCCGGCGCCGGCGTAAGCCCGGTTGCATTGCACACTGCGGTGGCCTCGATCGCCGGCTTCGAGCCGTCGAGAAAAGAGTTGAACATCTTCGGGTTGAGTCCGCCCACGCGGGCCTGCTCGGGCGTGAGGCCGTAGTAGCCCCATACGGTTTCTGGCGTGGACTGCGCAAAATGCGGCAACCATTTGTGGCCGCGCCCGGCCGCGACCACCGGGAAGCCCGCCGCGCGCGCCCAATCGACGAGATCGCAGATGATCGCCGGCTGATCACCGTAGGCGAGGCTGTACACGACGCCCGCCTCCTTGGCTTTTTTTGCGAGCAACGGCCCGCAGAAGGCATCCGCCTCAACGGTCACCATCACCACGTGCTTGCCGTATCGAAAGGCGGCGAGCGCATGCTCGACCGCCGCGATCGGATTG
>DATHHZ010000552.1:0-4741 GCA_035316965.1 Burkholderiales bacterium
GAGAAGCAGGGCACGCGAGGTTGTAGATCTCGTCCACCTCGACATACAAGGGGAACGTAATGTCGTGCCGCATCAACTCGAAGCGCGGGTTCGGCAGGAGATGGGCGATGTTGTCCTTGGTGCCCGTGAAGAAGTTGTCCACGCACAGGACGTCGTGCCCCTTGGCAAGCAGCCGTTCGCACAAGTGCGACCCGAGAAAACCCGCCCCCCCAGTCACCAGCACGCGCCTGTGGGTCCCGTAGTCTCTCATCCGCCCGCTGAAATCGAGGAGTTCGGAGTTGCCGCCGACTACCTGTTCCGTATCACCTGTATCGCCGCCGCGCCCAGCCCGAACTGGTAGAAGATCTGCGAGATGTCCTTGAGCGCCCGGGTGACCGTGGTGCGGTCGAGTTCCTCCGGTACGACGATGCTGTCGCCAGGCATGAGGCGGCTGCGCTCCAGCGACGCGGTGAAGAATCCTTCCTGCCGCTTGCTCTTCACGGAGCCGTCGGCCCGCAGAACATAGATGCTGCCTTCGTCGGCGCCCTTGGTCGGGCCGCCCGCCTGCGTGAGGTAATCCCCCATGCGCTTGTCCGGCTTGTAGACAAACGAGCTCTCGCTGTACACCGAGCCGAACACGCTCACCATGGACGGCGGCGGCGGCACGATGAAGCGGTCGCCGTCCTCGAGTGGCAGCTCGGGAAGGTCTTTGGATTGCGGGCTCTCGGACAACTCGAGCACGATGCGGCCGATGGGGCGGATCTGGCGCAGGCGCGCAAGCAACGCCTGCTGGTTCTCGGCCTGCTGCTTGAGCGAGGCGGCGTCCTCGGGGGAGGTCACGTTCTGCGCCCGCAGCGTGTTGAAGCGCTGGATATCGCGCTCCAGCCGGTTGAGCGCTTCTTCGAGCGTTTCTTCCTGGCGCACGCGCGTGGATTCGCGCGTGAACTGGGCGCCGTAGAGGTAGGCGTTCGGCGTGAATCCGCCCACCCGCTCGACGAGCTGCCGCAGGGTTTCTCCGGGCTGGATCTGATAGACCCCGGCGCCTTTGAATTCTCCCTCCAGGCGGATGTACTGGGTCTGTCTCGAAACTGGCACCTTGATGTCCTGCTTCGAGAAGACCGTGACGATGTCGCCGGGCTGGAGCAGCAGGTTTTGCTCGGGATCCCCGTCGATGACCGCCTTGCCGAGATTGAAGGGTATCAACGAAGTGCTGAGATCGTTGCGGTTGAGGCGCTCGATCACCGCGTAGTCCCAGTTCACCTCGCGCTGCGAGGGTTTGATCAGGTTGACCAGGCGCTGCGCGTCGGCTTTCGCGGCCTCGATGGTGCTCTTGGTAGCGTCCTGAAGCCGGGCGATCTGCACGGCGCTCGAAGTCTGGTTCGGATCCAGAAACCTCGCCGCCTCGGTCTCCGTCTGTGCCCGGCGAATGTTCTCCCCTACGGTCATATCCAGCTCGCCTTCGCGCCTGCGCCTCTGGTTGAGGTCTTCGACGGTGAGCCGCGTGCCGGTCGCGGCCTGCTGATTGAGGATGCTCGTCACGTTGCTGTCCAGGCCCACGGCCTGGTTGCGCTTGATCCAATACTCGCGCGAGAGCAGCGCTTCCCGGTCCGGGATGAGGTCGCGCACGCGCATGCCTTCGCGCCAGGGGAAGCGGCCCGGCTGCGCGACGTTTCCGCGCAGCGCCACGGCGTTGTCAAAGCGCGGCACGAGCGAATACACGGACACGAGATCGCCGTCGCGGATCGAGCGGGAGAGCCCGCCCATGTCGAGCGGGAATTCCTCGACCTTGCGCACCTTGTGGTCCTCGATGCGCTCGACGGTGGCTTTCTGTCCGGCGGCGGTGGTGGCGAGTCCTCCCGCCCAGCGGATGAGGTCGAAGAGCACGGTGCTCTGCTTGAGCTCGTAGACCGCGGGGACATTCACGCTGCCGGTGACCGCAACGAGCGGCCCCACCGCCGGGATGTAGATCACGTCGCCCGGCAGCAGCTTCGCGTCCCGGGATTTGTCGCCGGACAGCAGCAGATCGTACAGGTCGAACTCGGCGACGACCTGGTTGCCGCGCTTCAACTGGATGTTGCGCATGGAGCCTTTGCTCGATGGTCCGCCGGCAGCGAACACCGCGGTCACCAGCGTGCTGAGCGAGCTCACCGTAAAGGTGCCGGGGCGCCTCGCCTGCCCGACGACGAAAATCTGGATCGAGCGCAGCCTGCCGAGCGTCGCGGTCAACTGGAAATTGCGGAACGTGCGCCCGAACACGGTCTTGAGAAAGGCGGGCAGATCGTTGGCCCTGATCCCCGCGACGTTGATCGTGCCCACCTTGGGGACGCTGATCGTGCCGTCGCGGTCCACCGTAGCGTTGTAATCGACGTCGATCTGACCCCAGGCGCGGATCTGGATCTCGTCGCCCGGCCCGACGACGTAGTCGGCCGCGACCGGAATATTGTCGACCGGGGCGAAGGTGCTCGGCACGGTGCGGAAGAGGTTGGCGCCGAACATCGGCAGATCGCGGCCGATCGACTGCATCACGAATTGCTGGAACTCGTTGCGCTCCCTCTGCTCGGCCTGAAGGTCCCGCTGAAGCTGCTCGAATTCGAACTCCTTGATGCGCTCCTGCAGATCGCTGCCCGGGAACACGGTGCGCGCACCCGCCGCGGCGCCCGCTTGCGTCCCCGTCGCCGCGCGCGGGCGGTTGCTGATCGTGTTGAGCGGGCCGCGGACGTCTCCGAGGCCCGGGGTGGCCGGAATCAGGTCCTGGGAAACGGCGGGAGCCGCGGTGGACTGCTGTTGAGTCGGATCCATCTGCGCCCACGCGGATACGCAGGCGAGAACGCCGAGGCCGATTCCAAAAAGATGAAAAGGTGTCTGCATATAAGATCCGTTTCGAAAAATACTGATCGGGAACTTACGAATTATCTGCAGGAGTGACCAGCAGGGCGTTGAATCTTATACCCATTGTGCAAGTGAGTCCAATGGGCGCAAGCCCCCTTGTTGAGGGGAGTGGCGCGCAGCGCCGGGGGGTTTGCGGCATCGCGATCAACCGCGCACGTCCTGCCGCGCCCTGAACCAGCGCAGAATTCGCACCTCACCTCACCTTTGACGACTCGATAAGTAATGACGTGCCCGCTATTCGGAATCGGGTAACGGTGCACCCCGGTGTCGCGGTTGGCGTCCCGATCCTGGGGCGAGATTGGATCAATGCTATTGAGCGTTCTACTCGGGCAAGCACAACCTCGGCGGGTCGTCAGCCGAGATATGATTCAGTGTGTTCTCGAAAGCGGCGAGCGCTCGCGCCGACCATCGAGGCGGCTTGCTTGTGCCTGCGCGCATGCGATTCGATCGCCGACCGCGCCCGCCTCATCGCTTCCTTGTGAGTGACGCTTTTCCCCGAGGCGAACTCCGCGTCCGCGGCAAGGTTCTCGCGCACATCCTCCTCACAGGCTTCGAACCCATCGCGAAGGACGAACTGAAGCATGGCTTTCGACGTGCGTCCCGCTTCGCGGGCGAGGCGTTCTAAACGTCGCTGTTGCGCCGTAGTCAGTGCGAGCTGTCGCATGATTCGTCCAACTGAGCCAACGGACATATTATCATCGCGGGCCCAGCGAGTGATTGCGGTGAGGAAACCCCCCGCGCGCCTTCGGCGCGTCGGCCCCTTTGACAAGGGGGTGAGTCCAAATCCCGCCGTCCTTCGGGTCACGGTTCCTCAGCGAGCAGCCCGCTCCCTTTATAATGAGAGAATTGATTCGAACAGAGTCGAATGCAACCATGAACGCCCCCGACAAGCTCCTCAAGATTTCATTGGCGCCCGGCATTTACATCATCCGACCTGCGCCCGCGAAAGCGCGCTCGTCGCGTCGTCGTACAGCGGCCTTGTTATTGAAAGCTTTGCGGCGGGTCAGTCACGCGCATGGCAAAAAGACGGGGCTTAGGTATCTAAGGGAAATTCGCGCAACGCGACATGCCCGCTAAGCGCTTCGTTCTTGACGCGAGCGTAGCGGTCGAGTGGTTCTTGCCGAGCGGCGGTCCCGGAGGCCGGTACGAAGGTATTCACGCTATTACTTTGAAACCGCCGGGATTTGCTCGCGATAACCGTTGAAGATGACTCAGCTGAAGGCGAGCGTCGCTTCGTTACGGTCGGTATGAACTTGTTCGAGTCGTTAATGGTCGTGGTTCACACTCCCCGGCAAGACGGAGCGCGAATCAATATCGGTGCGGAAGGCTGATCCTGATCCTAAAGAGCGAAGAAATTATGAAAAAGGTATATGACTTCTCCAAAGGCAAGCGTGGCGCGGGGATTCCCACCACCGGGAAAACACGGATTACCATTTATATCGATGACGCGACTCTCAAGCGCTTCAAGACCGAGTCCGAAAAGTCCGGAAAGGGCTATCCAACCCTTATCAACGACGCGCTCCGAACCCACCTTGGATTGGTGGACCCTCCCGTAACTCAGGAGCTCGTGCGCAAGATCGTGCGCGAAGAACTCGCGGCTAACAGTTGAGCACTAACGAGGCGCTGGCGGCCGCGGCTTCCGAGCGCTGAGTTCGAACAGCGAAATCACCCCCGCTGCTTCGCAGCGACCCCCTTTGACAAGGGGGTGAGTCGAAATCCCGCCCGTCCTTCGGGCCACGGTTCCTCAGCCGATGATCTCGTTGAGTCCCTCGATTCGTACGCAAGGTCCTCGGGCGAGGCTCGACGGCAAAGGCCCCTTCCTTGTAAATTGATCTGTAATCGCTCAAAATACGAGGATGATCGCCCGCCCTGC
>DATHHZ010000553.1:0-6687 GCA_035316965.1 Burkholderiales bacterium
CTGGTCGAGCGGCTGCGAGCGCATCTCGGCACCGGAGCGGTATGCGGCATCGCCAGCCGAGCCGAGCATCGCCCGGAGCGCGCCGGCGTGATCGCCGATGCAGGACAAAAGCAGTTGCAACTCGATTTCGGCGAGCGCCCATTTTGGCTGCTGGAATCTCCACGTCCGCTCGCAGAGATCGGAGCCGTGCCGCACCATGACGGGCCGCTCGAGCTGCTCGTCGGCCCGGAGCGCATCGAGTCCGGCTGGTGGGACGGCGACGATGTCGCCCGCGATTACTTCGTCGCCCGAACACAGAGCGAAGCGCTCGTATGGATCTATCGCGAGTGGCGCGGCGAAGGGGGATGGTATCTGCACGGCGTTTTCGCCTGAAGCCGTGTATTCCCCCCTCCCCGCCTACGCTGAGCTGCACTGCCTTTCCAACTTCACTTTTCTTCGCGGCGCTTCGCATTCAGAAGAGCTGGTGAAGCGCGCCGCGGCGCTCGGCTACCGGGCGCTCGCGCTCACCGACGAGTGCTCGCTCGCCGGCGTGGTGCGGGCGCATGTCGCGGCGAAAGACGTCGGCCTGCCTCTGGTCATTGGCTCGGAGATACGGCTGCAAGACGGTCCCAGCCTGGTACTGCTTGCCACCGACCGCGAAGGCTACGGCAATCTGTCCCAGCTCATCACCTGCGGCCGGCGCAGGACGAAGAAAGGCGGCTATTCGCTCTGTCGGGACGATCTGGAGGGCGGACTGCCCGGCTGCCTCGTTCTGCTGGCTCCGGACGGAAGGTACGACGCCGAGTACGCTCGGTTCGTCGCCGAGCGCTTCGCCGGCCGTGCTTGGATCGCGGCGGAGTTGCTGCAAGGGCCGGATGACGGCGTGCGCCTCGCCGCGTTGCGCGAGCTGGGCAAGGTTTCGGGCCTGCCGCTCGTGGCGGCGGGCGATGTGCACATGCACGTGCGCTCGCGAAAGGCGCTGCAGGACACGTTGACCGCCATCCGCCTGCGCACGGCCGTGCGAGCCTGCGGCCACGCGCTTTACCCCAACGCCGAGCGGCATCTGAGATTGCTCTCGCGCCTGGCGCGGATCTATCCGCCGGAGCTGCTCGAAGAAACCGTGCGCGTCGCCGAGCGCTGCAAATTTTCTCTGGATGAACTGCGTTACGAATATCCCGAGGAGCTCGTCCCCACCGGCGAAACTCCTGCCAGCCATCTGCGCAAGCTGACCGAGAAGGGGCTGGGGTGGCGCTTCACGAACGGTGTTCCGGAGGAGATACGCAAGCTGATCGAGCACGAGCTCGCGCTCATCGCCGAGCTTAAATACGAACCTTTCTTTCTCACCGTCTACGACGTGGTCGAATTCGCGCGCGCGAAAAAAATTCTTTGCCAGGGACGCGGCTCGGCGGCGAACTCCGCCGTCTGCTACGCGCTCGGCATCACCGAGATCGATCCAGCGCGCATGAACGGGCTGTTCGAGCGCTTCGTGTCGAAGGAGCGCCACGAGCCGCCCGATATCGACGTCGACTTCGAGCACGATCGGCGCGAGGAAGTCATCCAGTACGTCTACGGCAAGTACGGCCGCGACCGCGCCGCGATCGTGGCCACCCTCATCACCTACCGGCCGAAGAGCGCGCTGCGCGATGTCGGCAAGGCGCTCGGTCTCGATCTGGATCAGGTCGACCGGCTGGCGAAGAACCTCGCCTGGTGGGACGACAGGAGCTCGCTTCCCCAGCGCATTCTCGAGGTGGGGCTCGATCCGGCGAGCCCGATAGTCCAGCGGACGATCAAGCTTGCCCTCGCCCTCCTCGGCTTCCCGCGGCATCTGTCCCAGCACGTCGGCGGCTTCGTCATCTCGCGAGGGCCCCTCGAGCGCCTGGTGCCGATCGAGAACGCTGCGATGAAGGACCGCAGCGTCATCGAGTGGGACAAGAACGACCTTGACGCGCTCGGGCTCCTGAAAGTGGATGTTCTTGCACTCGGCATGCTGTCCGCCATCCGGCGCGCGCTCGATCTGATCGGCGCATGGCGCAGCCAACCCTTCACCGTTGCCGACATCCCGGTCGAGGACCCGGAGGTGTACGAGATGATCCGGCACGCCGACACCATCGGCGTGTTCCAGATCGAGTCGCGGGCGCAGATGAGCATGCTGCCGCGATTGAAGCCGAAGGACTTCTACGATCTCGTGGTCGAAATCGCGATCGTGCGCCCCGGGCCGATCCAGGGCAACATGGTGCATCCCTACTTGCGGCGGCGGGACGGTATCGAGCCGGTGGAGTATCCCAGCAAGGACGTGGAGAACGTACTCAAGCGCACGCTCGGCGTTCCGATTTTCCAGGAGCAGGTCATGCAGCTCGCCGTGGTCGCGGCGGGCTTTACACCCGGAAAGGCCGACCAGCTGCGCCGATCCATGGCCTCCTGGCGGCGCAACGGCGACATCGAGCGCTTTCGCGAGCCGCTGATAAACGGAATGCTGGAACGACACTACACTCGGGAATTCGCCGAGCGCATCTACAGCCAGATTCTCGGTTTCGGGGAATACGGTTTTCCGGAATCGCACTCGGCGAGCTTCGCGCTGATCGCCTACAGCTCGGCCTGGATCAAGCGCTATCACCCTGCGGCGTTTCTCGCCGCGCTCTTGAACAGCCAGCCGATGGGTTTCTACACGCCTTCGCAACTCGTGCAGGATGCGCGCCGCCACGGCGTCGAGGTGCGGCCGGTGGACGCGCTGGCTAGCGAACGGGATTGCACTCTGGAAACCGGCGCCGATGCACACCTCGCAGTTCGACTCGGTTTTCTGCTCGTGCAAGGTCTGTCGCAAGCCGGTGCCGAGCGCATCGTCGCCGCGCGGCGGGACCGGTTGTTCGACAACGTCGAAGATCTCGCCCGTCGCGCCGAATTGAACCGGCACGACCTAAAGTGCCTTGCCGCTGCGGGAGCGTTCGAGGCGCTCTCCGGCCATCGCCGCCACGCCTACTGGCAGGTCGCCGGAATCGAAACGGACGCACACATCCTACGCGACGCGCCGGTGGCGGAAACTCCGGCGGTTTTACCGCCTCCAACCGAGGGAGAGAACCTCGTTGCCGACTACGCGAGCACCGGTCTTACCCTAGGGCGCCATCCGCTTGCGCTGCTGCGGGCGCACCTGTCGCGCATGCGCTTTAGCGCCGCAGGGGAAATCCGCCTGTTGCCAGGCGGCAGCCGGGTCCGGGCGGCGGGCATAGTCACCGGCCGCCAGCGCCCGAGCACCGCCTCGGGAACGGTATTTGTAACGCTCGAGGACGAGACCGGCTATGTTAATGTCATCGTCTGGCCGCATCTCATCGAGCGCCAGCGGCGCGAGCTGCTGGGCGCGCGCCTGATGGGCGTCGAAGGAGTGCTTGAACGCGAAGGTGAAGTGATGCATCTTGTAGCCAGACGGCTGAGCGATCACAGCGCCCTGCTGGGCAGCTTGGTCACGCCATCACGGGATTTTCACTGAATGTACGCAGACACGCTCAAATTGATCGTCACCGGCGACCGGCGGCGCCCTTCGCCACGGCTGCCCGAACGCCTGGACGGCTTGTTCCGCTCGCTCGGTGATGCGAGCGGCGGACGCGCTGAACGCATCGAAGACGAGATCTGGAGGCTGTGGATGGCCTACCGGGATTCCACGGCGGCGTTCGACCTGGAACGGGCGACGCGCGCTCTCACCGCGCTCGATTTCCCGGCGGCCGAGGACATCCTGGCGAGGCTCGTCGCCACTCACCCGGACTTCGCCGAAGCCTGGAACAAGCGTGCCACGCTCTATTACATGCAGAGCCGGGACGAGGAAAGCGTGGCCAGCATCCACCGCACGCTGGAGCTCGAGCCGCGCCACTACGGTGCGATCTGCGGTTTTGCGCAGATCTGCCTCTCGCTCGGAGATGCCGACAGCGCGCTCTTCGCTTTCGACGCGGCGCTGCGCGTCAACCCTCACTTGGAGAGCGTGCGCGAGGCGATCGACAAACTGCTCCGCACCCACCCCGCCGCGACGCTTCACTGAAAACGGTGCGGGGGCGAATCAGCCCGCGCGATACATGTAATCGCGGGTGAGCGGCAGCGGATTGGACCCTGCGCCTTCCTTGCGGGCGAGTACCTGGTAGACGTTCATCCACTCGTTTTCGAAACCGTGCGCGCAGCCGGCCAGATAGATCTGCCAGATACGGTAGCGCTTGTCCCCTGCCGCCGCGATCGCCTGCTCCCGGTTTTGTTCCAGGCGCCTGGCCCACTCGAGGCAAGTGCGCGCGTAATGACGCCGCAGCGACTCGGCGTCCGCAACCTCGAGCCCCGCACCCGCCATTTCGCGAAGCACGAGCGAAAGATGCGGGAGCTCCCCATGAGGGAACACGTAGTGGTTGATGAATTCCCCCGCACCCAGCCCCACCCAGCGGTTGTCGGGATCGCTGGCCGTGATGCCGTGATTCATGACGAGCCCGCCCTCGGCGAGCAGCGACCGGATTTTCGCGAAATACGCCTTGAGATGGCGCAGGCCCACGTGCTCGAACATGCCGACGCTCGCGATCTTGTCGAAGACGCCCTCGCCCGGAATATCGCGGTAGTCCTGCAGGCGCACCTCGCAGCGGCTTTCGAGCCCCTCCTCCCGGATTCGCTGCGCGGCGAATTCGTACTGGTTCCGGCTGAGCGTAACGCCGGTCGCGCGGGCGCCGTATTTCTTGGCCGCGCGCAAAATCAGCGCGCCCCAGCCGCAGCCGACGTCCAGAAACCGGTCGCCCGGCTTGAGCAGGAGCTTGTTGAGGATGTGATCGAGCTTTTGTTCCTGAGCGAGCTCCAGGGAATCGCTCTCGCTGCGGAAATAGGCGCAGGAATACACCATGTTCCGGTCCAGCCACAGCGAATAGAAGTCGTTCGAGACGTCGTAGTGGTACTGGATGGCGTCGCGATCGCGCTTGCGGCTGTGGCGCCAAACGTGCCGCAATCCTTTGCGCCCGCCGGAAGCGGCGCTCCGCGCGAAGCTTTCCGCCACCCGGAACACCTCCAGGATCGGCCCTTCGACTCGCAGGGTGCCTTCCACATAGGCCTGGCCGAGCTTCATCAGGTCGGGAGACAGCAGGAAGCGAAGCGCCGAGGGGCTCGGCACGCCGATTTTTACCTTGGGCTCGCTGGCGAGATCGTATGCGCGGCCGTTCCACAGCTCGAGGCGCAGCGGGATGGCTGCGGTCCGTCTGAGCTTCGCGATCAGCCGTTCAAGGCGATGTTCGAGGAACATGTCGTTTTACCAGGGCGTCGAATATCATAGCATCGCAGGCTGGACAATGAGGAGACAGCATGAGGACGGCTCCGAGTCGTTTCACTGCCCTGGCGTTCGCGGCCCTGTTCTCGGCCGCTTCGTGGGCGCAATACCCCTTGCGGCCGATCAAGCTCATCGTGCCGATCCCGCCGGGGGGTGCGCCCGATATCTCGGCGCGGGTCATCGGACAGCGGCTCTCCGAGCTGGTCGGCCAGGCTGTGGTCGTGGAAAACCGCCCGGGCTCGAACGGCAACATCGCGATGGATCTCGTCGCAAAGTCCGTGCCCGACGGTTACACGCTGGCGCTGCTCGCCGACAGCATGATCGCCATCAACCCGCACCTGTACAAGGAGATGCAGACCGATCCGCTCAAGGACCTCGCGCCGGTCGCCTCGGTCGTAGCGAATCAATGGGTGCTGTCGGTCAACCCTTCCGTGCCGGTCAAGAATTTCAGGGAATTCGTCGAGTACGCGCGCCATGCCCGGCCGCCGCTCGCGTATGCCTCGGGCGGCAACGGCAGCATCCACCAGTTGGCCATGGAGATGCTCAAGCAGCGCGCGGGCATCGATCTCATACATGTGCCTTACAAGGGAGGCGCTCCTGCTGCAACGGCAACGGTTGCAGGCGAGGTGGCGGCGATGTTTTCAGGCACCTCGAGCGCTCCTCAGATCAAGGCGGGCAGGCTGCGTGCCCTTGCGGTGACGGGCTCGCAGCGCTCGGCGCTCTTTCCAGATCTTCCGACCATTTCCGAGTTCTATCCCGGCTACGAGGTCACGATCTGGCTGGGCCTGTTCGCGGCCGCTGGAACGCCGGAGGCAGTGCTCGCCAGGCTTCATGCCGGGGTCAACAAGGTGCTCGCCGAGACTGAAACAAGGAGCAGGCTCAGCGCCGCGGGGGGACTGGAAGCCTACCCCACCACGGCTCCGGAGTTCGCCGCCCTGATCCGGCGCGACTACGAGAAGTATGGAAAGCTGGTGAGAGACGTCGGCGTCAAGGTGGACTAGCCGCAAACCCGGGAGGGACGTTTGGAGGCTTTCTTCGCATCGCTCGTCAGCGTCGCCTTTCACGGCGCCGCCCTGGGCATGATCCTGTACGTGATCTCGGTCGGCTTGTCGGTCACCATGGGCCTGATGGGCTTCGCCAACCTCGCGCATGGAGTGTTCGCCATGGCGGGCGGTTACGTCCTGACCACTGCGATCTCGCGCTTCGGCGTGCCCTTTCCGCTCGCGCTCGCGCTCGCCTTCGCTCTTGTTGCGGCCGCCAGCGTGGTCCTTGAGCGGCTCCTGTACTCGAGACTCTATGCCGCGAGCGACCTCGAACAGGTGCTCTTCACGATCGGCCTGATTTTCATCGCGGTCGCCGTGGCGCGCTTCATCTACGGGACGCTGCAGCAGCCGGTCGTGCTGCCCGATTATCTGAAGGGCCAGTTTGCGCTCCTC
>DATHHZ010000554.1:0-5620 GCA_035316965.1 Burkholderiales bacterium
CGAATTCGCGCAGCTCCGCGGTCGCGTCGGCCAGCATGACCCCGCCGCCGACGTAGAGCACGGGCCGGTTCGCAGCGACGAGCTTGCGCACGATCTCGGTGGCCGTCTGCTCGTCCAGCGAGGGCTTGCGCAGCGCCTTCGTGTTCAGGCGCAGGCGCTCGAACAGCGCGACGTCCACCTCCTTGGAGAAGATATCCATCGGCACATCGATCAGCACCGGCCCCTGGCGGCCGCTCTCCGCCAGCGCAAACGCCTTTTCCAGGATCTCGGGGAAAAGATCGGGCTGGTCCACGCGCCAGGCGCGCTTCACGAACGGCCGGTAGATCTCGAACTGCGACGCGTCCGCGTGCAGGTTGACTTCCTGGTGCGGGTGCTTGCCGTGGTAATGCGTAGGCACGTCTCCGGCGATCACGACCATCGGGATCGAGTCGAGCGCGGCGTTCGCCACGCCCGTCGCGGCGTTGGTGAGGCCGGGTCCGAGGTGCGAGAGCACCACCGCGGTCTGTTTCTTCGCCCGCGCATAGCCGTCGGCCATGTGGGCGGCGATCTGCTCGTGGCGCACGTTGACGAACTTGACCCGGCTCTTCTCCATCTCCGCGAGCACCGCGATATTGGTGTGGCCGCACAGGCCGAACACGTGCTCGACGCCGCGGGCCTCCAGGTACTTCACCAGCTGACGGGATATGAGTTCTTTCATGTTCTTCTCCTTCGATTCGGATATCCCCGCATCGCGATCTTGCCCGGGTGGATGTCGATGATGCCGGTGGTCCACCAATCGGAAACCTCGGTCAGCCGCTCTTCGGAGGTCTTCGCCGTCATCGCTTTTCAGTGAGAGGCCATCGCCGGCTCGTCGGCTTCGAGCGCCGGGTCGTAGAACTCGCCGAACAGTTCCTCGTCGGAGGGGCGGTCCTCCTTGATCGGCACCGACACCCAGGTCGTGTTGAGGTAGTGCTTGAGATGCACGTTCTCTGAAACGATGTTGCCTCCCCAGGTGCCGCAGCCCAGGCTGGAGGTCATCGGCATGCCGTTGTTGAACGCGCCGGCATTGGCCTTCGACTGCGGCTGGCGGACCATGATGCGGCTCACCGGCGCCGCCAGCGCGAGCCGGTGGATATGCTCCTCGTCGAACGAATAGATGCCGCAGGAGTGGCCTTTGCCGCCGACTTCGTAGATGGCGCGCATCGTCTCCAGCGCCTGATCGAAACCCCGGTACTTGTAGACCGCGAGGAGCGTGGTGAGCTTTTCTCCGGAGAACGGATATTCCTTCCCGATGCCGTCGCCGTGGACGATGATGAACTTGCGATCGGCGGGAATGCTGAAGCCCGCTGCTGCGGCGAGCTTTTGCGGCGCGATCGCGACGGTGTCGGGGAGACGGTGGTTTTCGCCGTCCCACATGACTCGGCGCAACGCCGTCTTCTCGCCGCTGGAAGCGAGGTAGCCCCCTTCGCTCTGCAGCTGCGCGAGCATGTGATCGAAGATGCCGGTTTCGATGATCAGGTTGCCGTCGGCCGAGCAGCCCGAGCCGAAATCCGAGGTCTTGCTAAGCCGCGTGTTGCGCGCGGCCTCTTCGATGTTGGCCGTCTCGTCGATGATCATCGTCGAGTTGCCGGCGCCCACGCCATACGCTGGCGTGCCCGAGCTGTACGCGGCGCGCACCATCGGCTGCCCTCCGGTCGCGATGATCAGGTCCGCGCGCGCCATGAGCGCCTGCGACATCGGTATGTTGACCTTAGTCAGACATTGCAGGATGTCAGCCGGCGCGCCTTCGCGCGCTAGCGCCTCGCGCATCAGACGCACGGTCTCGAACGAGGTTTTCTTCGAGCGCGGATGCGGCGAGAAAATGACGACATCGCGCGCCTTGATCGCATAGATGGCGTTGCCCGCGGGAGTGAGGTCGGGGTTCGTGGTTGGAACGATGCAGGCGACGATCCCGGCAGGCTTGCCGTACTTGACGACTCCCTTTTCGGGAACCTCTTCGATGATGCCGACGCTCTTCTGGCGCAACGCATCGCGCAGCACGCCGCGGATCTTCATGCGCTTGCCCATGCGGCTCTCGGCGTCGCCGAGGCCGCTTTCGGCGATTCCCATCTCGACCAGGCTCGAGAATGTGCGCTTGTTCGCAACCGCCCAGGCCACCGCCCGGCAGAGCCGGTCGACGCGTGCCTGGTCATAGGTTTCGATGACGGCCAGCGCTTTGCCGGCGCGCTGGAGAGCAGCATCGAGTTCCTGCTGCTGTTCCTCGGTAACCGCTTTTTTAATCTCGCTTGCAGCCATACGCTCAAAGCCCTCCTTGCGTGAACACCGGCATCCCCGAGAGGCCGACCCCGAACCGATGCCGGGGCGGCAGGCTGCGCGACTGGTGTTTCATCGGGGGCACCCCTATCGGAAGGCGCCCCCTTCGGCATTCCTCAGAATTTGTAAACAAAACCGACGTGCGCACCGCGGATCCTTTGGCCGTTGACGTCGGCGGCGTCGGTAAAGGTCTTGGTCAGACCCGCCGAGCCGGACGGACGGAAGCCGGCATTGGGATCGTTGCTCAACGAGTCCGCGAGAGCGTACAAGGTGGTGTCCCTGAAGATGTCCCAGAAGCTGCCGATGGCCCAGCCGTTCGCATTCTTGCCCGTTCCGGAGCTGTCTCTGATACGCCCATACAGGCCGCCGATCCGGACTTTGGGATTCACATAGTAGTCGGCGGATATCTGGGAGATGTTGTAGTAGGTATTTGCGCCCGCGTCGGTGCCGGTCACCAGCGAATTACCCACATTATTCAGAGGCGATCCGCCGTTGTTGAGGGTCCCGGGCGCGCCGGCAGTAGTGTTGTTGTTGTTCGTTCGTATCTGGACGAGATAGATTTTGCCCCCGCCGTAGCTGTAGTTCGCATACCAACTGTTATAGCTGACGGTCCTGTCGACCGTGGCGCCGATCGGGGCTTTTCCGGCTATGCCGGCGTAGCCGGCGCGATAGGGGCCTTTTTCGTAATCCAGGGCGAGCTGATAGACGCCCTGATTCGTGGTGTGATTCACGGCGGACCCTTGCAACGAATAGTGCGTCTCGAACAGGAAGCCGGCCATTCGGGGCGAGAGGTAGGCGAGATCGGCGTCGTAGCGCGAAGGCACCCCGAAAGCGTTGACCACGGAACCCAGGGTCCGCGCAGTGAAGTCGATATAGCCGCCGCGGTAGAAGATGGCGGTATTCTGCCGGCCGATCCGGAATTCGCCGGCCGGGGTCGCGAGTCCTGCCCAAAGCTGGCGATCGAACACGCGCGTCGCATCGGCTGCGGCACCTGAGGTGTCGTTCAGACCTTGCTCCAGAACGAACTTGCCGGTGTAGCCGTCTCCGAGGTCCTTGTCGCCTCTCAAGCCCAGCCGGGTGCGCAGGTACGCGCCGTCCTGCAGCGATATCGACCTGCTGCCCGAACTGCTCCTCATGTAGTTCAGGTAATAGTCGACGTCGCCGTACAAGGTGACGTTCGAGCCGTTGTTGCTATAGGTGAGCGGCGTCTGCGCCGTCGCGGCGCCGGCCGCTATCGACGCCAGGGCGCCCAGCGCCAGCGTTATCCTGCTTGTTTTCATATCCCCTCCTTTTTTGGATGCCGATGAACCGAGCGGAAATCCTAGAGAGAGGAGAAGGGAGAGAACATTGTCCGCAGGGCGAAGGTGCGCGATAATCGCCCACAGATGTGCGATTAGCGCACAGTTTCGTGCCTGGTGGCGCGGCGTGCAGCCGGATACGCGCGCTCTGATCCGCCGGCTCACCATTCCTTTGAACGAGGCACACACATGAAGATTCTCGTGCTCCACGGTGTTAACCTCGACATGTTCGGCAAGCGCGATCCCACTCACTACGGGACGATCACGCTGGCCGAGATCGACGCTCAATTGCAGGCGCTCGGCAAGGAGTTCGGGGTGACGGTCGAGTGCTTCCAGACCAACAGCGAGGCCGCGATGTGCGAGCGCGTCCACAAAGGCTTCGCCGACAAGGTCGACGCCGTGCTGATCAACGCCGGCGCCTGGACGCACTACAGCTACGGCATCCGGGACGCGCTTTCGATTCTCACGGTGCCGATCGTCGAGGTGCACATGTCGAACATCCACGCCCGCGAGGAGTTTCGCCATCACTCGGTCGTGGCAGGAATCGCGAAGGGTCAGATCTGCGGCTTCGGCGTCGACAGCTACCTGCTTGGCCTGCGAGCGGCGGTGTCGGCTGTGAGCGGAGGCGCGAAACGCTGACGGCAACGGTATTGCGGCAAAGGCCTCGATTCGCCCGAATTTCGCAGACATACCCAATGACGCACAGTGCTTCCTTGCCGGGTGAACTATGCCCCCCTTGCGCTCGCTGAGCCGGCGCGATCGGATCGCGGGCCTCGACCGGGGTCTGCGTCTGATCGAGGCTTTTGACGAAAACCATCCGCGGCTTTCGCCGTCCACGGCGGCCCGGCGCACCGGGGTGACCCGGGCGGCGGCGCGCCGTTACCTGCTGACCTTGCAGCATCTCGGGTACGTGGAAAGCGACGGCAAGCTGTTCTGGCTGACGCCGCGCGTTTTGCGGCTGGGATGGTCCTACGTCGATTCCGCCAACGTCACCAGGATCTCGCAGCCCTTCCTGCAGCGAATTACCGCGCTCGTGGGCGGCGCGGCCTACTTCGCAGTCCGGGACGGCGACGACATCGTGTTCGTCGCCCGAAGCGGCAATCGCCTGGTACAGAACGTGGGGTTCATGCTGGGAGCCAGGGTACAGGCGAATTTTGCGTCGGCCGGCATCGCCATGCTCTCCTGCTGGCCGCAGGAAGAGGTCGAGCGCTGGCTTGCCGGCCGGGTCTTCATGCCTTTCACGCCCCATACCGTGACCACGGTGGATGGCGTGCGCGAGCTGATCGCCACGGCGAGAAGCCGCGGCTACGCTGTCCTGGAGCAGCAGCTCGACCCGGACATGCGCGGCATCGCCGTGCCGATCCGCAGCCGCACATCCGAAGTCGTCGGGGCGATCAGCGTGAGCCTGGCGATGGGAAGCGAAACCACGAGTGCCGCGACCTCCCGCGCGCTGCCGGTATTGAGGGAAGTCGAATACTCGCTGCTTTCGCTCCTGTGATCGCAGCGATCCTGCCCGGACTCGTGCCGCGATGAAAATCGTCATCACCGGGGGCGGGGGCTTCATCGGTTTCAAGCTCGCGAAAGCCCTGCTCGCGCGCGGAACGCTCGGGGCCGAGAAGATCGCGCGCCTCACGCTCGTCGATCAGGCCTTTCCAGCCGATCTTCCCAAGGACACGCGCCTTACGACGCTCGCCGGCGACATCTCCGACCCGAAGTTCGCCGCGCGCGCGATCGCTGCCGACACGACTTCGATCTTTCATCTCGCCGCGGTGGTCTCGGGCGCCGCGGAGGCCGACTTCGATCTCGGGATGCGCGTGAATCTGGAAGGCATCCGCAACCTGCTCGAGCAGGCGCGCCTGTGCGCGCGGCCGCCGCGCCTCGTGTTCGCTAGCTCGGTGGCGGCCTTCGGCGGCGAGCTGCCTGAGGTGCTCGATGACGCGACCACGCCCGCGCCACAGACTTCTTACGGCTCGCAGAAGGTGATCAGCGAATATCTCGTCAGCGATTTCTCGCGCAAGGGCTACCTCGAC
>DATHHZ010000555.1:0-4064 GCA_035316965.1 Burkholderiales bacterium
ACCGCGTAGAGATCTCTGACCGTGCACAAGGAAGCCGGCAGCAGCTACAAGTAAATCCCAGCGTGGCTCATTACCGCAAACCTCTCGCCGCCGCTGTCGCGCTCAACACCGCTATCTTCATTCCCGAGGCCATAGCCGGCTTCAAGGCCGGGAGCCTGAGCCTCATCATGGACAGTGTTCACAACTTCTCCGACGAATTGGCGCTCGTGTTTCTGTACCTGGCCTTTGTCCTGCCTCAGGGCCTATCGCGAAACCTCGTGCGCTCCGCGAACCTCTTCAGCTCCGTCGGTCTGATCGCTGTGAGCGCTTTGCTGATCTGGCAGGTTGTCGACCGGCTTCTTCATCCTGCTCCGGTCCTGGGACTTGTTCCAATCGCAATGGGCCTTGCGGCCGCAGCCGCCAACTGGGGCATAGTAAGTCTGCTCCGTCGCCCGGGCCGTGACAACGCAGCGATCCGCCTCGCCTACCTCCACAACATCGGCGATATCTTCGTATCGCTTGCGCCAGTAGTGGCCGGCGTTCTTGTCATGGTTACAGGTCGTTCCTATTTCGACCCCTGGGTGGCCCTGCTCGTCGCGGTCTGGTTTGTCGTTTCCACGCTTCGGGCAGTTATCGGCGCAGGCGAAGAGTTGATATGGCCTGAAAAGATCGCGTGCGGGCACTCGGATGAAGAGAGGCCGGCAACATCTTCTGCCGGATAGTTTTTTCAAGTAGCACCTAAACCCGATCCCCGACATCAAGCGTTGCGCTGTATCGGGCAAAGTGATACAACGAAGCCGGGATTTGCATCGGCAGGCAAGCTCTCCGGGAGGCAGGAAGTTCTTCGTGTTCTTTTCACTATTCGGCAGGAAGAAGACCGAAAGTAAAAAGGCGCCGGTCGCCCGGCAAGCGGTAAAACCTTCGTCGGAGAAATCCGCGACACCCGTGGCGAGTCCGCAAACAAGCGAGGACTCGCTCGATTTCAGCGCCTACGTTCCTCCGCCTCCATCCGTGCCGCCCCAGGTTTCAGCGGCTCCGGCAACCGCGGCGCCGCCTTTGGACGTGTCCGCGCTGGCTTCATCCCTCGCCGGCCAGCCGGGTCCCGCCCCAAGCACCGAAGCATCCGCGGCTACAGACGATGTCGCAACTGTCATCGGGGAGACGGCGACCCTTTTCGCGAACGGGGAGGTCGAGCAGGCGCTGGCTAGGCTTTCAAACGCGGTGCGTGAAGATGATCTCGGGAATTCGGCGCAGCAGGCCTGGCTGATGCTTTTTGACCTGTACCAGCATCTGGGCATGACACTCGAGTTCGAGGCGCTCGCTCTGGAATTCGTACTGAAATTCGAGCGTTCCCCGCCCGCATGGATCGAGACCGGTGAGCGACCCGATCCCGCGCTCGCCACAGGGGGCATCGGCTATTTTGCGCTGAGTGGCATGCTGACCGGCGCGAGCGCCCTCGAGCTGGAAAAACTGCGGAACACGCCCGGCCAAACCGTGCGCATTGACTGCGGCAGACTGCTGGGCCTCGACGGGCCAGGCTGCAGCCTTCTCCGCGAGGCTCTCTTGTCCGTCCACGAGGCGGGCAAGGAAGTGATGCTTTCCGGAGAATCCCGGCTCCTTGCGTTTCTCGAGAGGTTCTGCCAGGCGGGAAAGATCGAAACCGACGCTGCGGCTTGGGCGCTGTTGTTCGACGTATACAGAACGCTGGATCTCAAGGACAAGTTCGAGGAGGCGGCGGTCAACTATGCAGTCACGTTCGAGGTTTCGCCTCCTTCCTGGGAGTCTCGACCTGGAGCGGAGGCAAAGCGTTCCGCGGTCCTCCGGCCGGTCGAGGTCGCGGATCAGGCCTTGATTCTCTCCGGGGAGCTGATCGGGGCGGGCGAAACCCTCGCCGGACAGTTGCAAGACTGGGCCGGTGCGAACAAGATGCTGGTCATCGACATGTCGCGAGCCACGCGCGTAGATCTTGCCACGGCCGGCCTTATGCTGAAGGTGCTATCGGCGCTCCAGGAGTCTGGCGTGACGATTCAGGTTCGCGGTGCGAACGAGCTCATCCGCGCCTTGTTCGGGGTCACGGGCCTGAGCAGGGTCGCGCGCATTATTCCGCGCAAATAGCTTGATCGACGGCACCCCGACCCCATCTTCCCCGAATCCGGACATGGAACAATTCCACGGAACCACCATTATGTCGGTCCGTCGCGACGGGAAGGTCGCGCTGGGCGGCGACGGCCAGGTCACGCTCGGCCAGGTCGTGGTGAAAGCGAGCGCGCGCAAGGTGCGGCGCCTGGAGGCGATGCTCGCGGTGGCCGACCGCGAATCTTCGCTGATCATCACCGGCACGGGCGATGTCATCGAACCGGAGCTGGGATTGATCGCAATCGGCTCGGGAGGCCCTTACGCGCAATCGGCCGCGCGCGCGCTCCTCGAAAATACCCAGCTCGACGCGGAGACCGTCGTTCGCAAGTCGCTTTCGATCGCCGCCGACCTGTGCATCTACACCAATCAACAAATCGTCGTCGAAACGCTGGACTAGAGCGGCAAGGATACGGGGCCTCGTAGAATTCCCCGATATCCTCGCTCCCGGCCTCCCGCCCCCATGTCTTCCATGACTCCCCAGGAAATCGTCCACGAGTTGGACAAGCACATCGTCGGCCAGACTCGGGCAAAGCGCGCCGTGGCGATCGCTCTCAGAAACCGCTGGCGACGGCAGCAGGTGGCCGAGCCCCTGCGGCAGGAGATCACGCCCAAGAACATCCTCATGATCGGACCGACGGGCGTCGGCAAGACCGAAATCGCGCGGCGCCTCGCGCGGCTCGCGGATGCGCCTTTCATCAAGGTCGAAGCGACCAAGTTCACCGAGGTCGGCTATGTCGGTCGCGACGTCGATACGATCGTTCGCGACCTCGTCGAAATCTCGATCAAGGACACTCGCGAAGCGGCGACGAAAAAAGTGCGACGCAGAGCCGAGGATTCGGCCGAGGAACGGGTGCTCGATGTCCTGTTGCCGCCGGCCCGCCGGGCGATCCCGTTTGGGGCGGACGGCGCCGAGCTTCCGGTGAACGCCGTCGGCGAGGAAGAGTCCGCGACGCGGCAGAAGTTCCGCAAGAAACTGCGCGAGGGCGAGCTCGACGACCGGGAGGTCGAAATCGAAGTGTCGGCGCAGCAGGCGCACATGGAGATATTCGCCCCGCCCGGGATGGAGGAGCTGACGCAGCAGATCCAGGGCATGTTTCAGAATCTGGGCGGCGGCAGGAGAAAACTGCGCCGGATGAAGATCCGCGAGGCGATGAGGATGCTCACCGACGAAGAGGCGGCGCGCCTCGTGAACGACGAGGACTTGCGCGCCAAGGCCCTGGCCAACGTCGAGCAGAACGGCATCGTGTTTCTGGACGAGATCGACAAGATCACGAGCCGCAGCGAAACGATCGGCGCCGACGTTTCGCGCCAGGGCGTGCAGCGGGACCTGCTCCCCCTCGTGGAGGGCACCACCGTTTCCACCAAGTACGGAATGGTGAAAACCGACCATATACTCTTCATCGCGAGCGGGGCGTTTCATCTTTCCAAACCTTCGGACCTGATTCCGGAGCTGCAGGGGCGCTTCCCCATTCGCGTCGAGCTGGATTCGCTTTCGGTGGAGGATTTCGAGAGAATCCTCACGGCGACCGACGCCTGCCTCACCCGCCAGTACCAGGCGCTGCTCGCCACGGAGGGGGTCGAAGTTTCTTTCATACCGGACGGGATCCGGCGTCTCGCCGAGATCGCCTGGTCGGTGAACGAAAAGACCGAGAACATCGGCGCGCGGCGCCTGTATACGGTAATGGAGAAGCTGCTGGAGGAGATTTCGTTCGATGCGGGCAAACGCGGCAGGGAGAGTTTCAGGATCGACGCCGCATTCGTCGATGCGATACTCAAGGAGCTTGCGCAGAGCGAGGACCTCGCGCGCTACGTGTTGTGACGGCTTGAAGACGCGGACGATGACAAGAGCCTTCCTCGGTGTGGCGCTGCTTGCCGCCGCAGCGGCCGCGCATGGACAGGTCGAGGCTCGAGCCGCGTGGGTGCGCGGGACGGTGCGCGGCCAGACGACG
>DATHHZ010000556.1:0-2697 GCA_035316965.1 Burkholderiales bacterium
AAACAAAAGGATATGACCTCTGATAGGCACCGTGCGGAAAGGCCTTGACAAGTTCACGCTCATATAAGGGTTTCGGATGCCGGCCGCTCACGAGCGGTGCCGCATGCACAGGCGGCCGGCGTCCGAAAGCCTCCAAAGGAGGAAACCGCGGGAAAGGATACGTTGGCGGTGCGGCGCGCTCTATGGGGAATTGAGCGCTGCGGATGATGGGTCTGAGTGAAGGCCGCGCCATCGATCGTGGTGACCGAAGAGGGAGCGGCGCATGAGCAGGTGGTTTTTGTCGAGGCCAATTGGATCGAATGCTGAGCACTGCTGCGCAATTTGTGACAGCAACTGGGAATCTGAGCGAGTGCCGCCGTGGCTGGTCGAGAACCAGTGAACAGATCGCGTATTCCAGCGTGGTGAGGCGGCGATCCGTGTCATGAGGTGTCGATCCTGATCGCGCTCGTCGAATCTGTTGGCCGATAGCGCGGCGAGCAACCGCGCTGGAAGGTCTCGATGATGATCATACGGCCGCCGCAATACGGACACGGATGCGCGCGCGTCGGATCGGGATCGTCGGCCTTGTCTTGCGGAGTGGGCGCGTTGAGCAGTTGGCGCGCTCGCGCGGTGTTCTCGGCGCGAGAGCCGCTGGCGAACAGGCCGTAGTGACGGATGCGGTGGAAGCCGCCGGGCAGCACGTGGATGAGAAAGCGTCGGATGAACTCGCTTGTATCGAGCGTCATCGTCTTGAACCGGTCGTGCCCTTCGGCCCGATAGTCCTTCCACCGGAAGGAGACGCCGTTGCGGTGGCAAGCGATCAACCGGCTATTGGAGATGGCGACGCGGTGGGTGTAGCGGGACAGATAGGCGAGCACGGCTTGCGGCCCGCCGAACGGCTTCTTGGCATAGACCACCCACTCGGCATTGCGTAATGGCGCCAGATATGTGGTGAAGGCTTGCGAGTCGACGAGCGCCGCATGGTCGCCGAAGAACTTGAGGCGGCCGACCGCGTGCGCGGTGATGAGCTTGTCGAGGAACAGGCGGCGGAACAGGCGCGAGAGCACGCGCACCGGCAGAAAGAAACCCGGTCGACAGGATACCCAACGCCTGCCGTCGAGCGAGATGCCACCGCCCGGCACGATCATGTGGACGTGCGGGTGATGGGTGAGCGCCGAGCCCCAGGTATGGAGAACCGAGGTGATGCCTAGGCGGGCTCCCAAGTGCTTGGGGTCGGCCGCGATCGTGCTCATCGTCTCGGCCGAGGCCTTGAACAGGATGTCGTAGATCACCGCCTTGTTCTGATAAGCGATGTCGCTGATCGGCGCCGGCAGCGTGAACACCAGGTGATAGTACGGCACCGGCAGCAGGTCGGCCTCGCGTTCGGCGAGCCACTGCTTTGCCGCCGCACCCTGACACTTCGGGCAATGCCTATTACGGCAGGAGTTGTATGCGATCACGGTGTGCGGGCAGTTCTCGCAGCGCGCGACATGGCCACCGAGCGCCGCCGTGCGGCAGCTCTCGATCGCCGACATCACCTTGAGTTGGCCGAGGCTCACATGGCCGGCGTTGGCTTGACGCCAGGCCGGTCCATGGCCGCGGAAAATATCCGCGACCTCCAGCGCCGGGCGGGACACGCGCGCCGCGCTTTAGGCGGGCGGTTCGGCGCTCTCCTTGAGCTTGACCGTGATGTGATCGAGCGGGCTCATGATCTTGCGGATGGTCTTGGTGGCGACCCGGGCATAGAGCGCCGTGGTGTCGAGCTTGGCATGGCCCAACAAGACCTGGATTACCCGAATGTCGATGTTCTGCTCCAGCAGATGCGTTGCAAAGCTGTGGCGGAGCGTGTGCGGGGACACGGGCTTGCCGATCTCGGCCATGTGGGCGGCGGCATGGCAGGCGCGCCTGAGTTGGCGCGTCGTCATGGGATTTACCGGGTTCATTCCGGGAAACAGCCAGCCCTGCGGGCGCGCCGCCTTGTACCAGGCGCGCAACAGATCGAGCAGATGCGGCGACAGCATCACGAACCGGTCTTTGTGGCCTTTGCCCTGTTCGATCCGGATCACCATGCGCTCGCTGTCGATGTCCGATAGCTTCAGTGCCACCACCTCGGAGACGCGCAAGCCGGCCCCATAGGCCACACTCAAGGCCGCCTTGTATTTGAGCCCCGACGCGGCATCGAGAAAACGCGCGACTTCCTCGGGGCTCAGGACGACTGGCAGCTTGCGGGGCTCGTGAACAAACTGGGTGTGGTTCACGATGTCGGCACGCCCAAGCGTGACTCCGAAAAAGAACCGCAGTGTCGAGACGCTTTGGTTGAGGGTCGGCACGCCGGCGCCGCTCGCGGCCAAATGCAGTTGATAGCGCCGCACGTCCTCGAAGCTTGCCGTGTCGGGCGATCGGCCGAGAAATCCGGCGAAGTTCTTGACCCTCTGCACGTAGTCATGTTGGGTCTTCGACGCGAACTTGCGGATCGTCATGTCTTCGATCATGCGCTGCCGCAGCGGGCTTATGGCCTTATCGGTCATGAGGGATGCTCCTGTCTTGATGGAGGTTGCGAACCCCTCATCTCAAGACAGGACGCGCCGTCGCGCTATCGTGTTGGTCGTGCCGGTCGCCGCGGCGTTCTACCGCGCGAGCGGTTTAGTCCGTTGGCACGAAACGGACGTTACAGCCGGACTCAGGAGTGTCTGCTGTTGAGGGAAGAGCGGAAGTCGT
>DATHHZ010000557.1:0-9556 GCA_035316965.1 Burkholderiales bacterium
GTATGGGAGGTGGCGCTAGACTGGCTTGCAGTCGGACTCGATCCGGAGCGTAGCTCCTTCGTTATCGAGAGCCTGATCCCGGAACACGCTGAACTCACCCTGTGGCTGAGTTGGTTCCTGCCGCTCGGGCTTCTCGAGCGCAATCCGACGCTGAAGGCGGAGATGGAGGAGTTCGGGAGGAGGTCGGTGCCGGTGGCATTCTTCACCTATCCGGTCATGCAGGTGGCGAACATTCTGATGCCCCGTGCCCACCTGGTCCCGGTCGGGGAGGACCAGCTTCCTCACATCGAGCTCACCCGTGAGGTAGCGCGCCGTTTCAACCGGCAGTTCAAGGAGGTGTTCCCCGAGCCGGAGGGGCTGGTGGGGCGTGTGCCGCGGCTGGTCGGAATCGACGGCCAAGCCAAGATGAGCAAGTCGCTCAACAACGCTATCTACCTCAAGGACACGCCGGCCGTCGTGAACGAGAAGGTCCGCTCGATGTACACGGATCCGACGCGACTCCGAGCCAGCGATCCCGGCCACGTCGAAGGCAACCCGGTGTTTCTGTACCACGACGTGTTCAACCCCAACCGCGAGGAGGTGGCGGACCTCAAGGAACGGTATCGCCGCGGTTCAGTCGGGGACGTCGAAGTCAAGCAGAAGCTCGCCACGGCGCTCAACGCCTTCCTCGACCCGATCCGCGAGCGGCGGGCGCGCTTCGCGGCCAAGATGGGGCTGGTCCGCGACGCCTTGGCCGACGGCACGGACCGCGCCCGAAAGGCGGCCCAGGCCACGATGGCATTGGTACACGAAGCCCTCGACCTCCGGTACCTCGAGAAGTTTCGCGGATGACCGCCGAGGGAGAGATTTCCGGATAAAATCCCCGCATGAGCTCCGTCCTCTCCAAGGAAAAGAACGTCCTCGGGGGCCCGCTGCTCGCCTGCAGCTACGCGCCGCTCACGGGTTTTTTCCGCGACGGCTGCTGCGCGACACACGACGCGGAAGGGGTCGCGCACCTGGTCTGCATCAAGGCGACCGCGGAGTTTCTCGAGTTCAGCCGCTCGCGCGGCAACGATCTCTCCACGCCGCGCCCGGAGATGCGCTTCAAGGGCCTTGAGCCCGGGGACCGCTGGTGCCTTCACGTGCTGCGCTGGGTCGAGGCTTACAAGGCCGGCATGGCGCCGCAGGTGGTCCTCGAATCCACTCACGAGAACGTCCTCAAGTACGTCCCGCTGGAGTCGCTGAAGGGCCACGCGCTCGATTTGCACTGAATCCGTGCCGGCCGAACCGGGCCGCCGGAAACAATTTGCAACGATTTCTCCCCATCCGGCAACAGTCTGGAAACGACTGCGCGCGAGAATGCTCGCGTAGCTTCCTCAACCTATTCGAAGGAGAGAGACGTGTTCGAAAATCATGGAAAGAAATTGACTGCCGCGTTGTTCGCAGCCGGCCTGCTCGGCGCAGCTTCGAGCTGGGCGCAGGCGCCCGGCGGCCCCGAAGGAATGGGCCCGATGCGCGGGTTCGAGCGGCTGCACAAGGAGCTGAACCTCAATGCGCAGCAGGAAGATCTGTGGAAGAGGGCGCAGACCGCGCAGCGCGAGGCCTTCCGCTCGATGCGTGCCAGGGGCGAGGAGACGCGCGCAAAGCTGCGCGTCGAGATCGACAAGCCCGGCGCCGACCTCAAGCAATTCGCGCAGCTTCGCGACCAGCTGCGGGCGCAAACGCACGCGCAGATGGAAGCGACGCACAAGCAGGTGCGCGAAGCCTGGTTCGCGGTGTACGACGCGCTCGATTCCGCGCAGAAGGAACAGGTGAGAGTGGCGATCCGCGACGGCATGGACCGCATGAGCCAGATGGGACGCCGCCACCGCGGCGGACCGCGGGGCGAAATGCACGGCTAAGGAACCGGCGCAGCTTGCGGTGCCGGGCTCACCTGGAACAGCTGCGGCGACGTGGGGTCTATTCCCGCCCGGATCCAGCGGGTCTGCGGGGAACCGAACACGATCACGCGGGTGAAATTCTGCAGAGGTCGGCCGGTCGCCGGATCGGCGATCGGCTGATCGAGCTTGTAGAGGTGCGTATCGCCGTTCACGAACAGGACCGGCTTTCCGAACCTGAGGGCGAGATCGCGCAGAGCGTTGCGGAAATCGGCGAACCCGTTCGATCCCTTGCGCCGCATCTTTCCCTCGAAGTCGGGATCGCCCTGCGCGAAGATGAGCATTCCAGCGAGGCGGCGCTTCTCGGCCAGCTGAACGCTGTCCTCCAGCCAGGCGAACACCGCAGCCATGCGCGCCCGGTGCTCGGCGTCCATCTCCGGCGTCCTCCCGAGGTTGTTGTTGCTGCCTTGCACGTTGACGCCGACGAAGAGCACGTCGGCGGCAATCCAGCGCATGTGCTCGCGGTATTCCCCGTAGCGGCCCGATTGCCGCTCGAGCCTCAGGCTGCGGTTGGCGAGGCTCGTGTCTCCGGATTCGAAGAGCTCGCGGAACTTGCCCAGGCGTTCCAAAGGATCGAAGCCCGTGCGATGGCAGTCTACCCATTCGTTGTCGCCGGGAACGATCACGAACGGGTGCCTGAATTTCTCGAACTGGCGTTTCCTCGCCTCGAGCCACTCGT
Source organism: Burkholderiales bacterium (assembly GCA_035316965.1). Taxonomy (GTDB): domain Bacteria; phylum Pseudomonadota; class Gammaproteobacteria; order Burkholderiales; family SG8-39; genus VBDM01. The sequence continues at coordinate 2,596 of DATHHZ010000557.1, forward strand.
CGGTGCAGGGGCCCTGGCCGCCGGTGATGTCGCCGACGTGGATGACGAAGGCGAGGTCTTCGCGGTTCATCTCCTCGATCATCGGGTCGAGCGCCGCCGCCTCGGCCGCGCTGTAAGGCGTGTCGCCGATCAGGGCGAACTGGAGCGCGGTGCGTCCTCCGGAGGGCAGGGGCGGCGCGACGTGCGCCGTGCAGGCGGCGAGCGCGAGCAGCAGGGCGCAGGCGAGGCGCTTCACAGCCGCTTCAGGCGATACAGCAGCTCCAGCGCCTCGCGCGGCGAAAGCTCGTCGGGATTGGCCGCGGCCAGCGCATCGCGCAGGGCATCGGATTCAGCGGGCGGCTCGGGCTCGGACTTGCCCGCGGCAAAAAGGTCCGGCTGGCCTCCGCGCGACAAGCTCGCTTCCTCGAGCATCTGCAGGTACCTGCGCGCGTTGCGGACGACGGCCTTGGGAACGCCGGCGAGCTGCGCGACCTGCAGGCCGTAGCTTTGCGACGCAGGGCCTTCCTCGACGGCGTGCAGGAAGACGATCGTGTCCTTGTGCTCGACCGCGTCGAGGTGGACATTCGCCGCTTCCTTGTGCTCGAGCGCGAGCCGCGTCATCTCGAAATAGTGGGTGGCGAAGAGCGTGAGCGACTTGTTGCGCTCCAGAAGCTGCCGCGCGATGGCCCAGGCGAGGGCGAGGCCGTCGAAGGTCGAAGTGCCGCGCCCGACCTCGTCCATCAGCACTAGGCTCCTTTCGGTCGCGTTGTGGAGGATGTTGGCCGATTCGGTCATCTCGACCATGAAAGTCGAGCGTCCACCCGCCAGGTCGTCGGCCGCACCGACCCGCGTGAAGACCTGGTCGATGGGACCGAGGCGCGCCGATTTCGCCGGGACGAACGAGCCCACGTGCGCCATCAGCACGATGAGGGCGACCTGACGCATGTAGGTGGACTTGCCGCCCATGTTGGGTCCGGTGATGAGGAGCAGCTGGCGCGTGGGCGAGAGCCGGGCGCCGTTGGCGATGAAGGGCTCGACCTGGGCTTCCACGACCGGATGGCGGCCCGCATCGATCTCCATGAGAATGTCTTCGACGAATTCCGGCCTGCAATAGTTGCGCTTCGATGACACGGCAGCGAAGCAGGCGAGCACGTCGAGCTGCGCCAGGGCCCGCGCGATGCGCTGCAGCGCGGGGAGGTGCGCGGCGAGCAGCGCCAGCAGCTCGTCGTAGAGCGATTTCTCCAGCGCCAGCGCGCGGTCGCGCGCCGACAGCGCCTTGTCCTCGAAAGCCTTCAGCTCGGGCGTGATGTAGCGCTCGGCGTTCTTGAGCGTCTGGCGTCGGCGGTAGTCGGCAGGCACTTTTTGCGCATGGGCGTTGGTGATCTCGATGTAGAAGCCGTGCACGCTGTTGTAGGCGACCCGCAGGTTGGGGATGCCGGTGCGGGCGCGCTCGCGCTGCTCGAGTTCCGCGAGGAAGGTCCCGGAGTCTGTCTGCAGCGCGCGCAGCTCGTCGAGCTCGCGGCTGTAGCCGTTCGCGATCACGCCGCCGTCGCGCACCATCGCCGCGGGGTCCTCCAGCACCGCCCGTTTCAACAGAGAGAGGCATTCGGCCGGAACCTGGAGATCGTCCAGCAACTTCGCGAGCAGCGTGGCGTCGCGCGGAACCGCGGACGAAAGCTCGGGCAGCAAGGCGAGGCTTTCGCGCAGGGAAGACAGATCGCGCGGGCGGGCGTTCCTGAGCGCGATGCGCCCGGTGATGCGCTCGACGTCGGCGAAGCGGCGCAGGAGCTTGTGGATCCCCGCATGCGCCTCGGCGAGCGCGGCCACGGCTTCGTGGCGCGCGCCGACAGTGGCCTGATCGCGCAGGGGATGGTGAAGCCAGTGGCGCAGGAGCCGGCTTCCCATGCCGGTCGCGCATTCGTCGAGCAGGGAAAAAAGCGTCGGGGCCGGCTCCCCGCGCAGGGTCTCGGTGAGCTCGAGATTGCGCCGCGTCGCCGCGTCCATGCGCAGGTACTCGCTCGCGCGCTCCGGAATCACTGCCGCGACGTGCGCAAGCGCCTGCCCTTGCGTCTTTCTCGCGTACTCGAGCAGCGCCCCGCAGGCGGCGATCGCGGGTTCCAGATCCTCGCAGCCGTAACCGGCGAGGCTCGCCGCGCCGAGCTGCTTGAGCAGGATCTTGCGCCCGGCGTCGAAATCGAAATGCCATTCGGGCAAGCGCGTGACCGCGAAACCGTCGAGAGCCGTGCCCTCGTTCGCGAGAATTTCCGCCGGAGCGATGCGGCGCAGCTCGTTCTCGAGAAGATGCGGCGCGATCTCGGTGACGCGCAGCTCGCCGCTCGCGAGGTTGAGCCACGCGAGCCCCACCGCGCCCTTGGTTCGTGCCAGCGCGAGCAGGATGTTGTCGGCCTTCTCATCGAGCAGCTCCGAGTCGGTGAGCGTTCCCGGCGTGACGATGCGCGTCACCTGCCGGTCCACCGGCCCTTTGGAAGTCGCGGGATCGCCGATCTGCTCGCAGATCGCCACCGACTCGCCGATTCGCACCAGCTTCGCGAGATACTGCTCGACCGCGTGATAGGGCACGCCCGCCATCTTGATCGGCGCGCCCGCGGAAGCGCCGCGCGTGGTGAGTGTGAGATCGAGCAGGCGCGAGGCGCGCTCGGCGTCGTCGTAGAACATCTCGTAGAAATCGCCCATGCGGTAGAAGAGCAGCACGTCCGGGTACTGCGCCTTCAGGCGCAGGTACTGCTGCATCATGGGGGTCGTGCCGGGGAGATCCGCCGAGGGCGTTTGATTTCCCGTGTCACCGCTTGGAGTAGCGGAATTTTGCCGTTCCATCGATCATCATTCCCTGTGGCGCAGACATGTTGCAGTAGCTGCGCACACCTATGGAGCCCAAGTGGACATTAGCGTACTTAGCCACGGATGGCGCGCGATACTATCGATTTTTCTATAGTTTCTTGAAGACGCTCTCGGGCATCTTGAACTGCCCGCCCGTGGCAGCCAGCCTCTCCGCGAAAATCTCGCGGACCCTCGGGTCTTCGTTCGGATAGTCGATCTCCACGCGGCTGGGATCCGACACCAGAGTCGTGGTGAAGGGGTACAAGTCGTTGTTCCATCCGCCCAGCTTCACGAAGCGCGCCGGCGTCTTTCCGCTATTGAAGTGCTGGTGATACCACTGCAGCGGCGGAACCAGCAGCGTTCCTTCCTTCCATTCGGCTAGTTGCACCTGGCTCTGCTTTCCGTCCTTGAAGGGGGTGGTACCGATCTCCGAAGGCCACAGCAGGCTGAATCCGCTCCCGTCCAGAAGAATGATCGTCGAACCCGGCCCGTGCCGGTGGCAGCGCTCGTAAGTGCCCGTGGGAAACTGCTCCACGTGCAGCGCCATGGTATTGCGCGCCATCGAGAAATGGTTGTCGTAATCCTCAACTCCCTGGCCTGCCGGATACAACGGCGCCTTCCACGCATTGGGAACGAAGTTCACGATGGAGTGGGAGTGGTGGCCTTGAACGTAGACTGGTGCTCTCTGGCGCGGGGCCGTGGGATAGAACGCCGTTGGCTTCGAGCTGAAGTAGTCTTTTCGGCCGTCGAAGCGCTCCGTGAACACGTAGTCGTTGTCGAAAATGAAATCGGTGTGCCGGAACATGTCGATCAGCAGCGGGGCGTTGGTGATGGCCGCCAGGCGCGCGGGATCCTTGCCGGTATTGATGTAGCGGTGCCAGGTGTTGAGAGGCGAGGGGAATATGGCGCCTTTTTCCCACTCGAAGGTGATCATGTTGCTCTGATCGCCCTGCCAGACCTGGGTCTGTCCCTTTCCGGAGAGGACCAGGACCTGCTCTTCGAAAATGTGGCGCTCCGCGTTGGTCCGGCTTCCCGGCGGAATCTCGCATACCCACGCATCGACCGTTCCCGCCGTGCCTTCCAGGAAGATGTACGCTCCGAGGGCTCCCACCCGCTTCCATGGTTTCAGCTCGACCTTGTTGACGTCGATGAAGCCGCCCTCGTAGACGGGTATGCCTTCCTTCTTTAGGAATTGCCGATAGGCGCTGGGTCCGTTGAAAACGAGCGGGTCATCGTAGGAATCGGTCTTGGGCCTGGAGGCCCTCGGCGCTTGAGTCTGTGCCCCCGCACTGGGGGCAACCCCTCCGGCGGCGACTCCCGCCAAGCACATGCGCAGAAATTGAGATCGGGTAAAACCTATTTTTTCGATGGCGTTCCCGGTGGGTTCGCCGTGCGAATGGCCATGCGCAGAAGCCGCGGTTCCGGTGCCGTGGGAATGATCGTGGTGCTCGTCATGCGTGTGCTCATGACCGTCGTGAGCATGCTCGTCGTCATGCGCGTGCTCATGACCGTCGTGGTGATGATGCTTGGAATGATCCATGCGCTCTCCTTAAAGTCACTCCGGCTTGATATTCGCCTGCTGCGCCACCTCGGTCCACTGCTTGATTTCCTTCTTGACGAGCGCGCCCAGCGTCTCGGGCGCGCCGCCGACTAGCGTGACGTCGATCTTGGCGGCCGCCTCCTTCATCTCCGGGAGCGCGAGCACTTTATTGACCTCGCCATTGAACCTGCCGATCACGGCCGGCGGCGTCTTGGCGGGAACCATCACGCCGGTCCAGGCCTCGACGACCATGTTGGGAAAACCCGATTCGGCCATGGTGGGTACATCCGGCAACGCCTGTATTCGTTGCGAGCTCATCACGGCCAGCATGCGCACCCTTCCGGATTGCACGAGCGGCGCGGCCGTCTGAAACACCATCATACTGACCGGCACATGGCCCGCAATGAGATCGTTGACGACGCCCGTCGTACCTTTGTACGGGACATGGACCATCTTGGTGCCGGCCTCGTGCTGGAGCAGCTCCATGGACAGATGAAATACGCTGCCGGTGCCCGCCGACGCATAGTTGAGCTCCCCCGGCCGCTCTTTGGCCCGGGCGATCAGCTCTTTCACCGTCTTCGCAGGAAAGTTGTTGGAGACCAGCAGGCTCAATGGGCTCGTTCCCACCAGCATGACCGGGGCGAAGCTCTTGTCGGGATCGTAAGGCAGCTTCGGGTTTATCGCCGCCAGCGTGCCGAAGGCGGTCGAGGTGAAAAGGCAGGTATAGCCGTCGGGATTGGCTTTTGCCACGGAGTCGATGCCGATGATGCCGGCCGCGCCCGGCCTGTTTTCCACCACGACCGGCACGCGCCAGCGCTGCGACAGGTGCACCTGAATCAGCCGCGCCAGCGAATCCGCCGTCGTGCCCGGGGTGAATGGCACCACGAACAGGATGGAACGCGACGGATAGTCCTGCGCCCGGGCAAACACCGGCAACGCAGCGGCGCACAGCAAGGTCACTCCAGCAAGCAGCTTGGCCAGTTTCATGAGCTCTCCCGATCCATCGGAAACGAATGTCGATCAGTCGCCGCTAGACGGCTACGTGGGCCGCGCCTTCCCGGTACTTCACCGCGTCCACGGCGTGCTCCTCGAAATCGGCTTCCACGGGAAGGATGAAGGACGCCGAGCGCACGAGCTGGGCCTCCGGGCTCAGCCCCGGCGCCTTGCCGCCCTTTTGGACTTCATTCCCTGCTTTCACCAGACGCTGGCGCGCGACAATGATGGCGCGGTCGGTGGAGCGGAGATGCTCCTTGGTCCGGTCCGCGATGGCTCCCATGCTTTCCTGCACCGACGCGTCCTGCATGGCGAGGCCCTTGACGCCGTTGTAGTGACGGCCGCTCTTCTGTTTGGCACGATCGATCAGGTAATCGTTGCCGCGGTTGGCCACGGGACGGAACGTCCCGTGTATCAGCTCGGCATGAACGCCGTTGCCGTCCTTGATGAGCTCGACATGCTCCTTGGGGATGGGGTGGGCGGGATGAAACGTCATGGACCACGCCGTGCAATTTTCGTCGTCCATGGGCACCCACGCATGTCCGTTGAGCGCGTTGCCGGCGTAGGGGGGAATAAGGGTGTACCACGGCATGATCCACTGCGTGATCCGCCAGTAATAGTTGCCGGGATCCGCATCGCGCCGCGCGCCGATGATCAGGCCGCCGGCGGAGTCGAGGACGTGGAAGGTAGTCTTCGTGGATTTCGCGAACTTCGCGCCCGCGGTGTTCCGATGGAACGGGTCGGTGGCCAAATCCCCGCGGTGCAGGAACGAAACATGGCTGGAATCGATGCCGCCCTCGATCGCCTGCAGGTAGTTGCTCTCCTGCCACCGTTTGGTGGTGACGCGATGCGACGGGGGCAGATGCACCCACTCGAAATTCGGCAAGGGCGGCTTTTCCTCAGGCGGCCCCATGTAGACCCAGATGACTCCGCCCAGCTCCACGCACGGGTAGGACTTGAGCTTTATGCCCTGGCGCATGCCGCTCTCTTCCGGCTCGGAGGGCAGGTCCACGCACTGGCCGTTCACGTTGTACTTCCACCCGTGGTACGGGCAGCGCAGCCCGCACTCCTCGTTGCGGCCGAACCACAGCGACACGCCGCGGTGGGCGCAGAACTCGTCGATCAGGCCGAGTCGTCCCTCCGTATCGCGGAAGGCAACCAGCTTCTCTCCGAGCAGTTTCACGCGAACGGGAGGGCAGTCGCGCTCCGGCAACTCCGAGTCGAGCAACGCGGGTATCCAGTAGCGCCGGAACAACTCACCCATCGGCGTGCCTGGGCCCGTGCGGGTCAGGAAACTATTCATCTCTTGGGTCAGCATGGTCGTTCACCGTTTCAGGTTGCGTTTCGGCGATACTCCCTCATCGTTCGCGCACCCTGGCGCTGTCGATATCGATCCGGCCGCTGAATGCGAGAAGCTTGGTCAGCTCGCGCGTGCTCTTCACCTTGTCCAGGGACCACAGGAGCTGCGTGAGCCTCGCTGCGCACAGCGCGCCTGCCACCGGCTCGACGTTCTCGCGCAGCTTCTCATTGAGGTCCGCGTCGGTAAAGGGATTCTTGTGGTGCCCGGGGAACGGCCGCGCGTCGCCATGCACGACCGGGCCGTCGTCGAGC
>DATHHZ010000558.1:0-5189 GCA_035316965.1 Burkholderiales bacterium
CGGCCCGCCCGCGCCAAGCGCGGCAAGAAAAGCGCCGCAAGAGAGACCGGCACAGCCGCACCCGACTCGGCGCTGCTCCGTGCACTGCGCGCCTGGCGTCTGGGCATCGCCCGCGAGCACGGCGTGCCGGCGTTCGTGGTGTTCCACGACGGCACGCTCGAGACCATCGCCGCGCTGCGGCCGGGAACGCGCGAAGCGCTGCGCGGCGTATCCGGAGTGGGAGAGAAGAAACTGGAGCGCTACGGGGAGGCCCTGCTCGAGGTCGTGCGGTCCCATTCCGTCTGAGGGCTCCAACTTCGTCGGGCAGGAATCAGGGCACGCCGGTTTGCTGGTGGTACCGTGAGCGTTTTCCGTGCTATGCTTCACAGTAAAGCAAACTAGGTAAAGTAAAGCATGAGCGCAGTTGTAAAGACCGCCAAGATCTCCAGCAAGGGACAGATTACGTTGCCGCGCGACGTGCGCAAGGCACTCGGCACCGATTACGTCCGTATCGTTTCTGAACATGGGGCGGTGCGCATCGAGCCGGTAAACGACGTCGCGGCCAGTCTCGCGCACTACGCAAAAAAGCGCATACCGTTCCGCGTTGCCCGTGACAAAGCGTGGGAGACCGTTGTCCGAGAAAAGCACAAGCGTCGTTGACGCGAATGCCATCGTCGCCCTGCTGCTTGGCGGGGAGCGGGTGCATTTCGAGCGCGCTCGTGCATTCTTCGAGCGGGTACGCGAAGGCGAGTCGTCGGCCTACATCCCCGCCGCGGTTCTCGCGGAGTGCGTATACGTACTAACCCGCATCTACAAAGTCTCCCGCGCTGAGGCTGCCACGAAGCTTCTCAGCTTGCTCGACTACCGCGGAGTGATCACAGAATCAGCGGCGGTGCGGCAAGCGCTGACGCTCTACCGAGATCACAACGTCGATTTCGTCGATGCGTTGGTTGCGGCCACGGCACGCGAGCACAAGTGGCAAGTATTCAGCTTCGACCGTGACCTGGAGCGGTTGGCGAAGTGAGTCGTCTATATCGACGTAGACTATTGATTGTTATCTGAGCCCGTCATGAAGAAAAAATATTCGATCGCCAAGGCACAGCGCAATCTGCCGGCGATCGTTCGGGAGGCCGAACGCATGGGCGCAGTGCGTATCACCCGCCGCGGGCAGGTGGTCGCGCGGCTGGTCTCGGAGAACGAATTCCAGCGCCTTACACGCCGCAAGCGCCGTATCGATTGGGGTACGATGCTGATCGATACGCGCGGTTTCAAATTCGACCGCGAAGAAGCGAATGCCCGCTGAGCACGGAGACCCGCCATGAGCGTTTCCCTTAGATCGCTAGGTATTGACCGGCTCAGTGTCGAGGAGCGTTTGGCACTCGTCGAAGATCTTTGGGACAGCATTGCCGGAGAAAGCGCTGCCATGTCTCTGACTGACGTCCAACGCGCAGAGCTCGACCGCCGTCTCGCGGACCATGAAGCCAACCCGAACGACGTCGCTCCCTGGAAAGACGTTAAGGCCTCCATCACCGCTCGCCTGACGCGATGACGCGGCCCATGCCTGGCCATCCGCGATTTGTTCTGCTCCGGAGTTAGCTCGACAACTGGGCGACTGTTTTGCGGAGCATTGCGGTAACAAGTTAAGCAGCCGCCAGTAAATCCGGGATTCCCGACTCGAGCGCTAGCAGCGCGCGCTTTCGATCGAGCCCACCCGCATAACCCGTCAGGCTGCCGTTCGAACCGACGATGCGGTGGCAGGGAACGATGATACTGATCGGATTGCGCCCGGTCGCGGCGCCCGCGGCGCGCGCGCTGCCCGGGAACCCGGCGTGGAGCGCGAGCTCGCTGTACGTAATGGTCTTGCCGAAGCCGACCGCGGAGATCGCCTTCCACACGGCCTGCTGAAACGGCGTGCCTTCGGGCGCGAGCGCGGTCTCGAAGCGCTTGCGCTCGCCGCCGAAGTATTCGCCCAGTTCGCGCTTTGCCTGGCGCAGCGGCGCGTGGCGCGCATCCCGCCGCCAATCTTGTTCGACTTGCGGAAGATATTTCTGGCCGTCGAAATAGACGCCGGAGAGTCCTTCGCCGTCTGCGACGAGCAGCATCCGCCCTTGGGGACTTTCATGGAGATCGTAGTAGTGCATGTTTACTCCTTTGTCAGTGATTGCCACAGATGCATCACGGCGTACGCGCGCCAGGGCCGCCAGGCTTCGCCCGCGGCCAGCACCCGGTGCGCGCCGGTCTCGCCGAGCGCTTTCATTACGCCCAGATCGGTGTGCGGAAATGCGTCGGGCCAGGACAGCGCCCGCATCGCGATGTATTGCGCGGTCCATTCCCCGACACCCGGCAGCGCGCGCAGCGCGTCTAGCGTCGCCTCGATGTCGGCATTCGGTACGAGAGCGAGGCGTCCGTCCGCCACCGCGCGCGCGAGCGCGACGACGGTGCGAGCGCGCGCGCCCGGCATGCCGAGGCGCGCGATGCTTCCAGGCGACAGGGCTGCAACGCGCTTCGCAGTCGGAAACAATGTCGTGAGCGAATCGAACGGGGTCTCGATCGAATCGCCGAACGTCGCGGCGAAGCGGCCTGCAACGGTACGCGCCCCCGCCACCGTCACCTGCTGGCCGAGGATCGCGCGCACCGCCATTTCGAAACCGTCGAACGCGCCGGGCACGCGCAAGCCCGGACGCCGCTTTGCCAGAGCACCCAGCGCCTGCGCCACCTCGGCGGGATGGCATGCGAGATCCATCAGCGCCTTGACGCGCGAGAGCACCGGCGGCAGCGCCTTGACGAGCGATGCGGAGACCGCGACGCGCAGCGTGGGCTTTTTGGGCGACATCTCGATCGCGATCCAGCCGGTGTGCTCCTTGCCGTCGATCGGGATGCGCACCGTGCGGCGATAGCAGCCGCCCTCCACCGCTTCGACGCCGGCGATAGCGCGCACGCCGAGGAACGCGCTCACCGCCGACCAATCGAAAGGCGGCCGGAAACTCAGCTCGAACTTGAGCACGTCGGCTGCGGCGGCTATTGGCGCACCGCCCCGTAGCGGGCCGCGCAGTTGCCTGGGTTTGAGGCGGTAGCGCTGCTTGAAGAGCGCGTTGAAACGCCGCACGCTGCCGAAGCCGCTCGCGAATGCCACCTCGGTGACCGGCAGCGCGGTGTCGGTGAGGAGACGCTTCGCGAGCAGCAGCTTTTGCGTCTGCGCGAATTCCACCGGCGATACGCCGAACTCGGCGCCGAAAGCGCGGCGCAGGTGCCGGTCGGTGATGCCCAGGCGCTCGGCGAGGGCATCGAGTCCTTCCTGGTCCAGCGTCCGGTCTTCCATCATGCTCGCGGCGACCTGCGCGAGACGCGAGGTCGCATCCACGCTCGCGTTGCCGGGCGCGAGCTCCGGCCGGCAGCGCAGGCACGGCCGGTAGCCGCCAGCCTCCGCGGCCGCCGCGCTGGGAAAGAAGCGGCAGTTCTCGCGCTTGGGCGGCTTGACCGTGCAGACCGGGCGGCAATAGATGCGCGTGGACGAGACCGCTACAAAGAAGCGGCCGTCGAACCTGGCGTCACGCGCTTTGAGCGCCCGGTAACAGATGCGGGAGTCGAGAATCACGAGCGCATTATGGGCGCAGCGGCCGGCCTTGTCTGGCCGTTTTCGGACATTGCAGCACGCCCGTCAGATTAAGACTGACCCATTCCAAGCGATCTGATCACTCGACCTGCACGCCCGTCTCGCGCACCATGCGGCCGTAGCGGGCGTGCTCCGAGGCGATGTAGACCTTGAGCGCCTCCGGCCCCAGGTCGCCCGCCTCGATTCCCTGATCGTCGAGGAAGCGCCTCATCGCCTCGAGCGAAAGGACGCGCCGCACCTCCCGGGCGAGCCGCTGCACGATCGCCTCCGGCGTGCCGGCCGGCGCGATCAGAGCGAACCAGGCCGCCGCTTCCAGGGGATAGCCGAGCTCCGGCAGCGTCGGCAGGTCCGGCGCGACCGGGGAGCGGCGCGAATCGACGAGCGCGAGCGGCCGCAGCGCGCCCGAGCGGACGAGCGCCCTCGCGTCGACGAACACCGGGAAGAAAAAGAATTGCACCTCTCCCGCGAGCAAAGCCGTCACGCCCGGCGCGGCGCCCTTGTAGGGCACGTGAACGATGTCGATGCCGGCCCTCCGCCGCAGCGTCTCGCCGAGCAGGTGACCGGTGGACCCGGCGCCGATCGAGCCGTAGTTGAGCTTGCCGGGATGCGCGCGCGCGAGGGCGACGAGCTCGGCGACCGATCTCGCCGGCACGGCCGCGTTCACCACCAGCACGATGGGCACGCGCGCGAGCAGCGCGATCGGCGCGAAATCCTTGAGCGGATTGTAGGGAAGCTTGGAGTTGAGGTGGGGACTGACGGCGAGGTTGGTGGTGGCGCCGAGCGCGATGGTATGGCCGTCGGGGGCGGACTTCGCCAGGCGCGTGAGCCCGATCGCGCCGTTCGCACCGGGCACGTTCTCGACCACTACCGGCTGGCCGAGCGTCGCGTGCTGCGCGAAGGCCCGGCCCAGAACATCGCTGCTGCCCGCGGGAAACGAGACGATGAGCCGAATCGGCCTTGCGGGATAGTCCTGCGCCCTGACCGCGGCGCCGGTCGGCAGCGAAGCCAAGGCGAGGGCCGCGAGGACACGAAGGCAAAGCCGGTTCACGACTTCTTCCCGATCAGCGCGATCGGAGCGGGTTGGTGGTAAATTACAGGGCAATCTATTCCAACCGCCGCAGCAAGGCAAGTTCTGTCTCCCATTCCGGTAGCTCCGATGTTCGCCCAAATCAATCACGTGGCCATCATCAGCCACCAGTACAACACGCTCGGCAAGTTCTACGAGGCCGTGTTCGGGCTGAAGTCTTCCGCCAAGGGCCGCCCGGCATCGGCGATCACCATCGGCGACGGCTATGTGGGTCTGAACCTCATTCCGCGACGCGACGGTTATGTCGAGGGCATCGATCATTTCGGCATGGTGGTCGATGACGTCGAACCCGTGCTGGAGCGCATGAAGCGGAAGCACAAGAACGCGGCAATCGTGAAGCGGCCTTCCGCGCGGCCCTTCGCCGCCTACAGCGGCCACGATCCCGACGGCAATGTCTTCGATCTCGCGCAGAAGAAAGAGGACACGCGCAAGGAAGTCTATGCCGAGATCGCAGGCGGCGGCTGGGCCCAGGACCGCTACGTCAACAAATTCGCCATCCGCACGCCCAAC
>DATHHZ010000559.1:0-3328 GCA_035316965.1 Burkholderiales bacterium
TTTCCTGTCCCGCGGCCAGCTTGGTCCCTGCGGATTTTGCGGGTGCGGTCCGCGCTGCCGGCGGCGCCGGCGTTGGCCCCGTCGACGCTCCCGAAGCGGCGCTCGATCCGCGCGCAGGGCCGCTCGATATCAAATCGCGAATCAGCGAGAGCTTGTTCTTTGCCGTGGAGTTGGACGAATCGAACTGTAGGGCCTTGTCGTACGCCTGGCTGGCAAGCTTGGTGTACACGTCGCCGAGATTTTCGTATGCGGTCGCGTAACTCGGGTGCGTGCGGATCGACATTTCGAGTTGTTGCCGGGCCTTTTCGTACTGGCCTTGAGCGGCATATAGGACCGCAAGATTGTTATAGGGCTCGGGCAACTCCGGGTAGTCGCGCGAGAGCGCGGTGAAGACCTCGATCGCTTCAGCCGCTTTGTTCTGTTCTACCAGGATCAATCCCTTGATGAAGCGACCCTTGGCGTCCTTCGGCTTTTGCGAGAGATATTGATCGACCCGCTCAAGGGCTTGAGCGGGCTGGCCCTGCTTCAAGAGTCGGTCGATATCCTGAAGCTCGTCCGCGCTCACAGGCAACGCGGAAATTACCAGGGCGAAAAGCGGAACCGCAAGCCGCGCGGAAGGCCGAGCCATGAAATTCATTGTGCTATACTTTTTTTGAGCCGAGGGGCACACCTCATTCTATCAAGAAGCTCGCAAAATCTACAATAATCAGCCTCTTGCGGTAATTTCCTCGATTTTGTCGCTTTTCTCTCCAGCAGCCGCGCTGCCGGTGCCATGCTGAAAATCTACAACAGCCTCAGCCGGGCGGAAGAACCCTTCGCACCTGTCGATCCGGCGCGGGTGAGGATGTACGTCTGCGGGATGACCGTCTATGACTTCTGCCATCTCGGACATGCGCGGATGATGATCGCATTCGACGTCGTACAACGCTGGTTGCGCGCAAGCGGCTATCCGCTGACTTACGTACGCAACATCACCGATGTCGACGACAGGATTATCCGTCGGGCATCGGAGACCGGTGAATCCATTGCCGCTTTGACCGAGCGCTTCATTCGCTACATGGACGAAGATGCGGCGGCGCTGGCGGTGCAGAAGCCCGACATCGAGCCGCGCGCAACCGGTCATATCACCGAGATGCTGGAGATGATCCGAAGATTGGAGGAGCGCGGCATCGCCTATCGCGCGGAAAGCGGCGACGTGAATTTCTCGGTCCGGAAGTTTCCAGGCTACGGCAAGCTTTCGGGGAAGTCGCTCGAAGATCTGCGCGCCGGCAAGCGGGTCGAGGTCGACACGACCAAGCGCGATCCACTCGATTTCGTCCTGTGGAAGCGCGCCAAGGAGGGCGAGCCCTTTTGGCAGTCGCCCTGGGGCAACGGGCGCCCGGGCTGGCACATCGAGTGCTCGGCGATGAGCACGAAACTCCTGGGAGCTCATTTCGACATTCACGGCGGCGGGCAGGACCTGCAGTTTCCGCATCACGAGAACGAAATCGCGCAGTCCGAAGGCGTCCTGGATCGGGATGATACGCAACCCTTCGTCAAATACTGGATGCACAACGGCTTTGTCCAGCTGCAGGACGAGAAGATGTCGAAATCGACCGGCAACTTCGCCACCATCCGCGAGCTCCTCAAGCGCCACGATCCGGAAGTCTTGCGTTTCTTCGTCGTGCGCGCCCACTACCGGAGTCCTCTCAACTACTCCGACCAACATCTGGGAGACGCGCGGCACGCTTTGGCGAGGCTCTACACCGCCCTGAAAGGGGCGCCCCCGGACGCAGCGTCGCCCGACTGGGACGAAATCCACGGCCGTCGCTTCCGGGAGGCAATGGACAACGACTTCAATACGCCGGAAGCCGTGGCAGTGCTTTTCGATCTCGCCAACGAAGTCAACCGCACGCGCTCAACGGCGCTCGCTCGCCAGTTGCGCGCGCTCGGCGGGCTGCTCGGTCTGCTAGCGCGGGAAAGCGAAGGTTTTCTGCGTGCTGAGGTGGGACCCGGGGGCGGGATTTTAGACGTGCAGATCGCGGCGCTGATCGCCGCGCGCGACGAGGCCCGCCGTACGAAAAATTTTCGGCGCGCCGACGAAATCCGCGACGAGTTGCTTCGGAAGGGAATCGGACTCGAGGACGGTCCTCAGGGCACTACCTGGCGGCGGAACTAATCCGCAGCGAACCTAGTACGCAAACCTTCCAGCCTTGCTGATCGCGGTCAACTCCACGAACCTGGAGCCATTGTGATTCGACGGGCTGAAATCGACCAGATATCCGCCGACATTGAAGTTCTGCATCGAATCGAGCGTCTTGAGAAGGCCTTCGCGCGTCGGGTTGGCGCCGGCGCGGCGAATCGCTTCGACCAGCACCTTTGCTCCGATGTACGACTCCAGCGAAGTGAAGGAATAATCCTTTTTGCCGAGTGATTTCTCAATTGCCGCCTGGTATTCCCGTACGATCGGGACCGAGTTCCTGGCGTAGGGCGGCACCACCTGCGAAACGACGACGCCTATGCCTTGGTCGCCGAGCTCGCCAGCCAGGGCGCTCGCGCCGACAAATGAGATGCTGGCGAACTGGGTGCTCGATCCGGCCTTTCTTGCCGATTTGATGAAATCGCCGGTGGTTTTGTAGAGCGTGGTCGCTATGACGACGTCCGGGGCCGCCTTGACTACATCGGAAACGGCGGCACCCAAGTCCGTCTGATTGCGCTTCAAAGTCCCGATCGACGACGGTTTCAGTCCGCGCCTGGTGAGAGCGAGTTCCACGGCGGCGAGATTTTCCTTCCCTACGGCGTCATCGTAGTGGATAACGGAAAATTTCTTCATTCCGCTCATCGTATAAAAGTCGATGATCTTCTCAAGCTCGTCGGCGTAGCTTGCCCGAATGTTGTATACGTTGCGGCGAAATGAGCGCATCGGCTCCGCACCGGTAAACGGTCCGACGAATGCGATCTTGTTCTTTTCGACGAATGGAAGGGCGGGGAGGCTTAATGTGGCGCTGGCATAGCCGATCAGCGCGAGCACGCCTCTTTGTTCTATCAAGATCCTTGCGTTCTCGCCGGAGCGCTTGGCGTCGTTGGCGTCGTCCAGCGCGACGAGCTCGAGGGTGCGCCCGTTGACTCCGCCCGCCTGGTTGACCTGTTTGAAGTAGGCTTGTAGTCCCTCGCGGATGTCGTCGCCGAGCTCCTTGTTGCTGCCGGAAAACGGGGATGATTGGCCGATCAGGATGCTTGTCTTGGTCACGCCCTGGGCGTGGGCTACGCCGCCCGCGAGCAAGCAGGCCAGCGCCCCGACCGTCGAAGTCAATGCGCGGATAGTCGTCATTGCTCCTCCCCCTCGTTC
>DATHHZ010000560.1:0-2030 GCA_035316965.1 Burkholderiales bacterium
CGGCTGGCCTTACTGCGTGCCGCTTCTCTACGTCTGCATGGACGGCGAGATCCTCGTGCACAACACGCGCGCGAAAGGCCACCTGCGCGCAAACGTCAATCATGAGCCGCGGGTCTGCTTCGAGATCGACGAAGCGGGCGAGGTGTTTCCTTACGGCCGCTTCGAGTGCGATTCGACCATCGCCTACCGGAGCGTCGTCGCGTTCGGCAGGATTCGCGTGGTGGAGGATTTGAAGAGGCGGGAGCGCTTCTTCGACGCGCTCATGGCGAAGTACGCCAAAAAAGACTGGGAACGCCCTAAGGGCTTCTATCCGCGCATCGACCAGATCACGCTCTACGCCATCAGCGTGGAGCGCATGAGCGGCAAGGAAACGCCGCTGCCGCAGGCGTCAGAACGGTGGCCTGCGGTGGACCACACCAAGTCGCCGAATGCGCGAGCGTAGGGATTCAGGGACTTCCGATGGAGCTGTTGTCCGACCCGCAGGCCTGGATCGCCTTCCTCACGCTGACGGCGCTCGAGCTCGTGCTCGGCATCGACAACATCATCTTCATTTCCATTCTCGTGGACAAGCTGCCCGGGGCGAGAAGGGACCTGGCGCGAAGGATCGGCCTCACCCTGGCCATGTTCATGCGCATCGGCCTCCTGTTCGTGCTTGCCTGGATCAGCGGGCTGATCGAGCCGCTCTTCACCGTCTTCCGACAGGAAATTTCCGGCCGCGACCTCATCCTGATCGCGGGCGGCCTCTTCCTTCTGTGGAAGAGCACCAAGGAAATCCACCAGCTGCTCGAGGGCGAGAGGGGCGAGGCCTCGGCCGCCGTCGGCGCCACCTTCTCCGGGGTGATCCTGCAGATCATGATCATCGACATCGTTTTCTCGTTCGATTCGATCATCACCGCGGTCGGGATGGTCGATCATATCGAAGTCATGATCGCGGCGGTGATCACCTCGGTGCTCCTCATGATGGCCTTCGCCGGCGGGATCGGCCGCTTCGTCTCGGCGCATCCCACGGTGAAAATGCTGGCGCTCGCCTTCCTTTTCGTGATCGGCGTCGTGCTGATCGCCGACGGCTTCGACCACCACGTCCCCAAGGGCTACGTGTACTTCGCGATGGCCTTCTCGGTCTGCGTGGAGATGCTCAACCTTCGTATGCGCAAGCGCCCCGCCGGGCCGGTCGAGCTGCGCGATCGCTATTCGAGGGAAGGCGAATGAGGTCCGCGCGACTTGCTAGGCGAGTGCCGCGGCGCTTTCCCTGAGGAACACCGGCAGATCGGTGGTCGGCGGGCGGGCGCCCGGCACCTGGTAGAAGAGGTCCGCGACGAAGCCGCGGTGATAGCTCGTGTGGTTGACGATGTGGAGCAGGATCTCCGCGCGCGTCATGACCCCCTTGTTCCCACCGATCAGGGTGAAGTGAACGTTTTCGCCGAGCGCGGCCTCAGAGAGCTTGTCGCCCCAGGCGATGTACCAGTCGTGCACGACCTGCTGCTTGCGCCGCAGCTCGTCGAGCGGCGGGTGCCCGGGGGTGTTGCGCGCTGCGAAGCCGTGCTCGCGCCCTTCGAGGTGAGCCTGCCAGATGAGGTCGATCACGTAGTTGTGATTGAGGGTATGGACCATGTTCTTGAACAGGCTCTGCCGCTCCTTCGTCGCTTCGTCCCCGGGCAGCCCGGCAACGGCATCGAAGATGAGCTTGTTTGCCCAGGTGTTGTAGCGCGTGAGCATGCGCGCGGCTTGCGGAGTGATCATGGTTTGCCTCGTTCGGAACTTCCTCGCGGATTATGACACCGCGGCCTCCGGCTTTCCTTTGCGCCGCCCCCTCTCCGATCGAGAGGCGACGAGAGAGGCTTCTTCTCGTGTAAGATGAACGGTTTATATCGGGAACTGCAAGCTTTCATCAAGTGTCTACGAGCCCCGACCCATGACGGTATCTTCGCTTTCTGTCGCGCAGCGCCTTGTTCGGTCGGCCGGGCGGATCCAGGCCGTGCTCTCTCACCGCGCGATACCCGCTCTGGCGACGGTCGCGGCCCTGCTCCTGC
>DATHHZ010000561.1:0-3143 GCA_035316965.1 Burkholderiales bacterium
CGGAAGTTGGTCTTCGACTCGTCCTTCGCCCCGGAGGGAACAGCTACCTGGATCCCGGATTGATCCTGTACCGCACCCGCGCCGCCGGCCAGGCTGCCGGCCGAGGAGCGCAGCCGCACCAAACCGCGGGTCTCGATCGACCGATGCTCCGACATGAAGGTGCGCACGCGCTCCACGGTTTCCATGGTCACGCGTCCCCCGATCCGCAGCCGGCTCACGAGCTTCCCGTCGTTTACGGCGCGCCGCCCGAAGGTCGACTCGGCCATGCCGACGCGCCTGCAGTAATCCGCGATTTCGCTCAACAACTGCTCAGCCGTCACGCCATTTCCTCCTCTTTCCCTTCCGATGAGCGACTGACCGCTTCGCCGTTATTACAAGATGCGCCAGCGATGAGGGTCAACCACAATTTTGCCCATCGTGAAAGTGGGAGTTGTAGTGGGATGAGTCCTACCACATATGTAAGCGCGCGCTCTCGTGGAAAAATTATCTGTAATATCTCTTATGATCAGCATGTTAACACATGACATTCTAATTCGACCAAGATCGACCCAAAACAAACGTTTCAAGCAGAAAGGCCTCAAGCGCGGTGATCGTTGCGCAGTTCGGTCAAAAAGTGGGCTATTGCCCACTTGCCCAGAGGCCGGCGCCCGTGGTTGCCGCGATCGCCTCCTTTGGCGGAAAATCGTTTCTCGACCCCGTCTGGAGTCTCTGGAGGAGCGGATGTCCGCTGTCCTGCAAACCAACCTTGCCGCGGATCGCAAGGCGTTCTACGACAAGATCGATAAAGCCAATGTCACGCCTTTGTGGGAGGTGCTGCACAGCATCATCACTGCCACGCCCAGCACGCCGTGCAAGCCTCATCTTTGGAAATGGGATCAGATGTGGCCCTGGATCCAGGAGGCCGGCCGGCTGATCACCGCGAGGGAGGCCGAGCGACGCGTTTTGGTGCTCGAGAACCCCGGGCTGCGGGGCCGCTCGAGCATAACCCACAGCCTTTACGCCGGACTGCAGCTGATCCTGCCCGGGGAGGTTGCCCCCTTGCATCGGCACTCGCAATCCGCCCTGCGCTTCATCCTGCTCGGCGGGGGCGCCTACACCGCGGTGGACGGCGAAAAAGTGACGATGAGCGTGGGAGATTTCGTCATTACGCCGTCGTGGACTTTCCACGACCATGGCAATCCGTCGAAAGAACCGATGGTATGGCTGGACGGCCTCGATGTTCCGCTCGTCGAATTGCTCGATGCCCAGTTCATGGAAAAGGGACCGCAGGAAACCCAGCATACCGGCCGCACCGAAGGCGACAACCTCGCACAATTCGGCAACACCATGAAACCGGTGGAGTACAGGGCGAAGAGCCGCACCTCGCCGCTTTTCTGGTACCCGTACCAGCGCACCCGCGAAGCGCTCGAGACGCTTGAGCAGGCACACGACGCGCACCCCTGCTGGGGCCACAAGCTGCAATATACGAATCCCGTGACAGGCGATTGGGCGATGCCGACCATCGGCACCTTCATGCAACTCCTGCCGAAGGGATTCGAGGGAAAGGACTATCGCTCGACCGACTCCACGGTGTATGCAGTCGTCGAAGGCAAAGGCCGTTGCCGCTTCGGAGGCGAGACGCTGGGCTTTGGGCCCAGGGACGTGTTCGTCTGCCCGTCCTGGCTGCCCTACAGGCTCGAAGCCGATGAACAGGCGGTGCTGTTCAGTTTTTCGGACCGCCCGGTGCAACAGGCACTCGATCTTTGGCGCGAGGCCTTCTAATCCGCCCGACGTAGCGAGATCCACCCCCTTTCCATTCCCGTAGGGCGGTGGCGTCTTTGTGCGCGCGAACCACGGCGAGACTCTCTTTCCGGAACAATACGATGAACGCGGACAAAACAAATTACGAGCTTCTTTACAATCCGCGGCTCGTTGTCAAGGGTTATCAGGAAATCTTCGACCGCTGGGGAAAACACTCGGAGCGGGCCCGCGCCAGCCTCGACTGCTATTTGGACGTACCTTACGGTTCAAGCGAAGCGGAAAAAATGGACATCTTCCGCGCGCGCGGAAGGAGCCGGGGGCTTCTGATGTACATCCACGGCGGATATTGGCGTTCGTTCGACAAGAAGAGTTTCTCGTTCGTTGCGCCGGCGCTCGCCGAGGCCGGGATCACGGTCGCGGTCCCGAACTACGCTCTTTGCCCCGCGGTGCGAGTCGAAGACATCGTGATGCAGATGGTCCAGGCCTGCGCGTGGCTGTACCGTAACGGGGAGAATTTCGGCGCGCCAGCGAAGCGACTCGCCCTATTCGGGCATTCCGCGGGAGGACATCTCGCCGCCATGATGCTCTCCTGTCGCTGGCCGGGCTACTCGCCGAGCTTGCCGAGGAAGGTCGTTGGCGCGGCGATGTCGATCAGCGGCTTGTACGACCTGACGGAGATCGTCATGGTACCTTCGGTGAATTGCGACGTGCACCTCGACGAGAGATCCGCGCTGAAAGTGAGTCCTGCGTTTCTCCCGCCTGCCACGGACGCACCCCTCTACACCGCCGTAGGCGAGGAGGAAAACGAGGGATTCCACATCCAGAACAGGCTCATCGGGGAAAAATGGGGAAGGGTGCGCAGGGCGGACATACCTTGCCCGGGAAAAAATCATTTCACGGTGCTCGACCAGGTCTGCGATCCCGAAAGCGGTCTGTTCAAGTCGATGCTCGAAATGATGGACGCGTAGAGCGGCCGGGCCGCCGCCAGAACGGCTGGAGTCCACGCATGGATCCGAAGCAGCTGCTCGTACAAAGCTTTCAAGCCGCCGTCGCCGCCGCCGACCCGCTCAAGATCCTCCCAGGCCACCTTCCCCATCCGCCATCGGGCAGGACGCTCGTGATCGGCGCAGGCAAGGCCGCCGCCTCGATGGCGCTCGCGGTCGAACAGCATTGGCCCCGGGACGCGGCGCTGGAGGGGCTGGTCATCACCCGCTACCGGCACGGGCTTCCGACACGCCGCGTCAAGGTGATCGAAGCCGGACACCCTGTTCCCGACGAGAGAGGCGAGTCCGCAGCGAAAGAAATCCTGCAACGGGTAAAGAACCTTGCGCCGGACGATCTGCTGCTCGCGCTGGTCTCCGGCGGGGGCTCGGCGCTGCTCAGCCTTCCCGTCGAGGCCGTCG